>JBFFQZ010000052.1:0-13124 GCA_041573235.1 Sulfitobacter sp.
TCGTGGCTGCGGCAGATGGGGGGCGGGCCCTCAATCCGCAGGCCTTGCTGGGGCAGGTAGAGGGCGGCATCGTGATGGGCATCGGCACGGCGCTGACCGAGGAGTTCAAGCTGGAAGAGGGCATCCCCCAGACACGGCGATGGAAGGACTACAAGACGCCGCAACTGGGTGACATGCCGGAGATGGCGATCCATCTGGTGGAACACCCAACTTCGACGGGCCCCTTTGGGGCCAAGGGGGTCGGCGAGCTGCCATCCATCCCCACGGCACCCGCCATCCTGAACGCGATTCACGACGCGACCGGCGCGCGTATCACCCGCGTTCCCGCCACGCCCGCGCGTGTTCGGGCCGCCATAAAGGACGCGCGCAAATGAACGAGACTCCGATGCCTGAAAAGATCCGCTGCGATGCCTGTCCGGTGATGTGCTATATCGCCGATGGCAAATCGGGCGCCTGTGACCGCTATGCCAATCACGGCGGCGCGTTGGTCCGGCTGGATCCGTTGACCATCATCGAGACCACCGATCAAAAGCTGGTGCCGTTCATGAAAGACGGCGCGCCCGACGACTGGGACGGCAACATCGTCAAGGGGGACCGCCCCTTTGTCACCGCCGTCGGCGCCGGCACCACCTATCCCGACTACAAGCCCGCGCCCTTCATCGTCAGCCAGCAAGTGGATGGTGTGGATATGGTCACCGTGGTGACCGAGGGGATATTTTCCTACTGCGGGGTGAAGGTAAAGATCGACACCGACCGCCACATTGGCCACGAACGCGACGTGGTGCGCGTGGACGGAGAACCGATCGGCCATGTGATGACCTCGGAATACGGCTCCAAGATGCTGTCGCTGGGCGGGGTGGAGCACCTGACCGGCGGCACCAAGAAAGAAGGCCGCGTGACCTGTGACGCGCTGCTGCGCCTGTGCAACCGCGAGCCGGTCGAGGTACGGATCGGCGAAGAGGATCATGCGACGGATGTGGTCCTTCAGGCCGGCGTCGCGCCGGTGATCAACGGGGTGCCGGAAAAGCTGATGCGCGTGGGCTGCGGCTCTGCCACGATCGGGATGTTCGCGAAACAATGGTTGGGCCACGCGGACGATGTGGTGGTCGTGGACGATCACATCACCGGAGTGCTGTCCGAACACCAGGCCGGCAAGGAACTCGACGTGCCGCCCACGGGTATCAAGATCAAGGGCCGCCGGTCGACTCCGGGCCGCTATTTCCAGGTGGCAGAGCCGGGCACCGGCTGGGGCGGCACGGACATCGACGACCCGCTGACCATCCTCGGCCCGTTCAACCCCAAGATCGCCTGGCCGGGGCTGCGGTTGCTGATGGTCTCGACCACGGGCGAGCAATCGGCCTATTTCGAACTGGACGCCGATCTGGTGCCGCAGCCCGTGGCGATGCCGCCCGCGCTGCGCGCCTCGGCCGAGCTGATCGCGGAAAATTGCGAACCGTCGGTTTGTTCGGTGCTGTTCATGGGCGGGGCGGGCGGCAGCCTGCGCGCGGGTGTGACCGAGAACCCGGTGCGCCTGACCCGGTCGGTCAAGGACGCGCTGACCCATGTGTCCTGCGGCGGTGCGGACGTCTATGTCTGGCCCGGTGGTGGCATCACGGTGATGGCCGATGTGCTGGATATGCCCACGGGATCGTTCGGCTATGTGCCCACGCCGGCGCTGGTCGCGCCCATCGAATTCACGCTCAGGGTCAGCGACTATGACACGCTGGGCGGGCATATGGATGCGATCCGCCCGGTCGGAGAAGTGCCCACCGACGCTTTGCGCAAGGTGCGGCAGAACCCCCAGGGCCACGACCCGATGGCACGCGCCAATTACCGCTGGCCGCAGGAGGACGACAGGTGATCGGCCCGCGCGCGGCTCTCCTGCCCTGCGGCACCCGGCTGCACCTGCAACACGGGCCGATCGACCTGGTCATCGGCGCCGAGGGCGACCGGACGGCGGCTTTTCGTGCCGCGCGCGCGGCCTGTGACGGTCTGCTGCAAACGCTGGTTGATGAGCTGCCTGAGTTGCGTCAGGAGATGCGCGCGGATGTCCCGCTCCCGACGGGCCCGGTGGCGCTGCGCATGGACCGCGCGGTGCGTCCCTTTGCGGATGCGGTGTTCGTCACCCGGATGGCCGCCGTCGCGGGCAGCGTGGCGGATGCGGTGCTGGCGGCGATGGTCGCGGCCACGCCGCTCAGCCGCGCCTATGTGAACAACGGCGGAGACATCGCACTGCACCTCGCGCCGGGGCATGAATTCTCGCTCGCGATGGTGGACCACGATGGCGCCAATCTGGGACGCGTGCGGGTGCGCCACGACGATCCGGTGCGCGGTATTGCGACCAGCGGACGGCACGGGCGCAGCCTGAGCCTTGGTATCGCGGACAGCGTGACCGTGCTGGCGGCGACGGCGGCGGCGGCGGATGTGGCGGCGACGCTGATCGCCAATGCGGTCGACCTGCCGGGCCATCCCGGCATCAGCCGCCGCGCCGCTCACGACATCGACGATACCAGCGAGCTGGGCCATCGGGCGGCGGTCACGGGCTGCACCGCGCTGAGCGCCGCGCAAAAGGCGCATGCGCTTGACGCCGGGCGCGCGCGGGCGCAGGACCATGCCGGGCGCGGCCTGATCCACGCCGCGGCACTGTTCTTGCAAGGCACCGTCGAGACCACCGCCCAGCACAGATTTTTCCAGACCCAAAGGACTCCCAGTCATGCCTGACGTCACACTGCGCAAGATGGTCACGACCGTCGAGGAAATCTTTCACGAAGGCGGCCCCGTGCCGCCGCGCTCGCTGCGCCGTGCGGCGGCTCTGGCGGTGATCGAAAACCCCTTTGCCGGGCGTTATGTCGAAGACATCCAACCCTTCATGGAAGACCTCAAACCGCTGGGCCTGAGCATGGCGCAAAAGCTGATTGACCTGCTGGGCGGTGCGGACCAGATCGAAGGCTATGGCAAGGGTGCGATGATCGGCGAGGCAGGCGAGCTTGAGCATGGCGCGCTGTGGCACGCGCCGGGCGGCTATGCCATGCGCGAGTTGCTGGACGACTGCAACGCCATCGTGCCCTCGACCAAGAAGGTCACGGGCGTCGGCGGGCGGCTGGACGTGCCGATCACGCACATCAACGCCTCCTACGTGCGCGGGCATTTCGACGCGATGGAGGTGGGCGGCGCCGATTTCCCCCGCGCGGGGGAAATGGTGCTGGTGCTGGTGATGAGCACCGGCGCGCGCATCCACAACCGCGCAGGCGGGTTTGCCGCAGAAGACATTATTGGAAAGGATGGTTTGAGATGAGCGCGAAGATCCGGAAAATCGCCGTCACGGTCGAGGAAACCCACCGCGAAATCGGGCGCGAGATCGCCCCGCCCACCCGCAAGGCGGTGGCTGTCGCCGTGATCGAAAACCCCTTTGCCGGGCGCTATGTCGAAGACCTTGCCCCGCTGATGGACATCGGTGCCGAACTGGGTGCGCTGCTGGGCGGGAAATGCGTCGAGGCGCTGGGGATCGCGCCCGATGCGGCTGAAAGCTATGGCAAATCCGCAATGGTCGGCGAGAACGGCGAGCTTGAGCACGCCGCCGCCATTCTGCACCCGAAACTGGGTGCGCCCCTGCGTGCGGCGGTGGGCAAGGGCGCGGCGCTGGTCGCGTCCTCGAAGAAGATGGGCAGCCCCGGCCAGGTGCTGGATGTGCCGCTGGGCCACAAGGACGCGGCCTATGTGCGCAGCCATTTCGACGGGATCGAAGTACGCCTGAACGACGCGCCGCGCGCCAATGAAATCATGGTGGCCGTCGCCGTGACCGACAGCGGGCGGCCCCTGCCCCGTGTCGGTGGCCTGACCCACGAGGACGCCGAGGGCAAGGACGGGCTGCGCTGATCGGGCGGCGGCGCACGCCGACTGTTGTGCATCCCGCCTCCGCTGGGCTATGAGGTGCCATGACCCGTGCAGATACACCGACCGATTACGTTCTCGAAGATCAGGTCGGATACCTGTTGCGGCTGGCCAGCCAGCGCCATGCGGTGATATTTCAGAAACATTCGGTCGACCATCTGACGCCGATGCAGTTTTCCACGCTGGTCCGTGTCGCAGAACAGGGCGACGTGTCGCAGAACCATCTGGGGCGGCTGGCGGCGATGGATGTGGCCACGGTCAAGGGCGTGGTGGACCGGCTGAAGATCAAGGGGCTGGTGACATCGCGCCCCGATCAGGTCGACAGGCGCCGGTCGGTGATCTCGCTGACGCCGCAGGGCGCGGAGCTGGTCCATGATCTCAAACAGACCGGGCTGCTGATCACCGAGGAAACCCTGTCACCGCTGTCGGCAAGTGAACGGCGCACGCTGATCTCGCTGCTGCGCAAGATCTCATAGGATCCGTTCGGGCAAGCGCTGCGCCGGTGGCGTGTTGCGCGATCGTTCGCTGCACACCACCCCGTCGATGATGGTCATGCCGACACCCGGCAGATTGCCCAACCGGACCGAGTCGAGCATGGATTTCCCCGGCGCGTGCTGCGCCTGGTCCAGCAAAACGAAATCCGCGCATTTGCCGACCTCGATCAGTCCGGTGTCCAGCTTGCGCTGACGCGCGGTGTTGCCGTTGCCAAAGCAGAACGCCTGTTCCGCCGGAACATTGCCAAAGGCCGACAACATGGCGATCATCCGCAGGATACCCAGCGGCTGCACCCCCGACCCGGCCGGCCCATCGGTGCCCAGGATCACCTGATCCAGCTTGCCCAACTCGCGCGCGGTGTTCAACGCCAGCACGGCTGAGCGTTCATTCCCGTTGTGCACGATCTCGAACGCGGCCTTGCAGCTTTCGCACAGGCAGATGATCTGGTCGTCGGGCAGCGCCGAGTGGCCGCCGTTGATGTGGCCGATCACATCCGTGTCCGTCTCGATCACCATGTCCGCGTCGATCAGCCCCGACCCCGGGATCGACGGCCCGCCCGTGTGGATTGTGCTTTGCATGCCGTATTTGCGCGCCCAGCTGACCATCTGCCGGGCTGTCTTGCCATCCTTCACGGTGCCCAGCCCGACTTCGCCCAGCAGGGTCACGCCCGCCGCCGCGAGATCCTTGAAATCCTCTTCGACCATGCCCTGTTCGATCACCGGCGCGCCGGCCATCACCTTGACCCCCGAAGGGCGAAAGTTCTCGTACCAGCGCTGTGCCGCGATCGCCATCGCCTTGAGGCCCACGATATCCTTGGGACGTCCGGGCATGTGCACCTCGCCCGCCGAGATCAGCGTCGTGACCCCGCCGTGCAGGGTGCTGTCGATCCAGTGCAGCTGTTGCTGGCGCGGGGTATAGTCGCCCACAACCGGGTGCACATGACTGTCGATCAGCCCCGGCGCCAGCGTCACACCGTGGGCATCAACCACCGTCGTCGCATCTTCGCAGTCCAGGTCCTTTTCGGCACCCCAGGCGGTGATCTTGCCATCGACCGCAACCAGGCAATCGCCGTCAAAGATCGGTTCTTCAAGCTTTCCCGACAGAATCTGCCCGATATTCCTGATCACCAGCTTGGCCATGGCGCGGCTCCTTCTACACCTGAATATTCATTAGTATACGAATAGGTGGGCCGCCCCGGTCAAGCGGTTTATCCGCGGCTTCGAGAATTGGCGACTGTTTTGGCAGCATCTGTGCGGGTTGCGGTGCGGGTCCGGCAAATATGTTTGTATGCTAATGATAAAAAGTTTGACAGGGCGCCGCTTTATGGGCCTCAATCGAGGCATGAAGATGGTTGGAGAAACACGGTCGTGAACGGGTTCATCCGAAACAGCTGGTATGTTGCGGGCTGGTCGCGCGACTTTGGCGAGGCGCTGAAGCCGCTGGAAATCATTGGCCAGAGGCTGGTGATGTTCCGCACGGCGGCGGGCGCTGTAAAGGCGCTCGAGGACCGGTGCCCGCACCGCCTGCTGCCCTTGTCGAAGGGCAAGCGGATCGGCGACACGATCCAATGCGGCTATCACGGGATGACCTTTGACGGCGACGGGCAATGCGTGCGCGTGCCGGGCCAGAGCAACACCCCCAAAAGCGCCTATGTCGAAGCGTTCCCGGTCGAGGAGCGGCATGGCATCGTCTGGATCTGGATGGGCGATCCGGAGCGCGCGGACGCCGACACGATCTTTGACATGGCTGAATTCTCCGATCCGCGCTGGCACGTGCACCATGGCGACGCGCTGCACATCGACGCGCATTATCTCAACGTGGCGGAAAACCTCGTGGACCCGGCGCACGTCAGCTTTGTGCACCCCACCACGCTGGGCAGCGCGGCCAGCGAGAACGTGCCGGTGCATGTCTCGACCGGGGGTGATGTGATTTCGGCCTGGCGCTGGATTCGCGACGCAGCCCCGGTGGGGTTCTTCCAGAAATTCGGCGGGTTCACGGGGCACGTGGACCGCTGGCATTACTACCACCTGCACCTGCCCTCGACCGCGGTCATCGACTTTGGCAGCATCGACACCGCCGCCAATTGCGCCGAGGAAGACCGCGACCGGGGCGTGCGCATCTTTGCGCTGCACTTTGTCACCCCGGTGAACGAAAACCACACCATCGACCACTGGATGCACCTTCGCAATTCCGCACTGGGCGATGAAGATGCGTCGGCGCAGATGGACGCGATGTTCCGCGTCGCCTTTGCCGAGGACAAGGAGATCCTCGAGGCGGTGCACCTGTCCGAGCAGCAGCCGCAGCGTCGCAAGCCGATCCGCATCGCCATAGACAAGGCGCCGACCGTGTACCGCAAGCGGATCCGTGACAGGATAGCCGAAGAATCGACGCTTGATCTAGGGGACCCGGTAGGTCCAAGCTTTATCACCCACGATTGACACCGCCCGCAAAACGGAGAGACGCCACAATGCACAGAAAAACATTCCTCAAAGGGCTCATCGCCTCGGTCGCGCTGGCAGCGCTGCCGGTGGTCGCCGCCGCACAGGACACGATCAAGATCGGCGAGATCAACCACTACAAGCGGCTGGCCGCATTTGCAGGCCCCTACAAGCAAGGCATAGAGCTGGCTGTGGAGGAAACCAACGCCGCGGGCGGGGTGCTGGGCAAACCGCTCGAATTCATTTTTCGTGACGATCAGGGCGAACCCGGCGAAGCGGTCAAGATCGCAGAAGAGCTGATGACCCGCGAAGGCGCGGTGATGCTGACCGGCACGATCCTGTCCAACGTCGGGCTCGCGATTTCATCCTTCGCGGGTGAAAAGGGCTATGTCTACATGGCGTCCGAGCCGCTAGCGGATTCGCTGGTCTGGGCGGCGGGCAACAAATACACCTTCCGTCTGCGGTCCTCGACCTACATGCAGGCCGCGATGCTGGCCGAAGCGGCGGCCAAGACTGACGCGAAACGCTTTGCAACCATCGCGCCCAACTATGCCTACGGCAAGGACGCGGTCGCGGCCTTCAAGGAAGTGCTGCTGAAGCTGAAACCGGACGCGGAATTCGTGGCCGAACAATGGCCTGCCCTGTTCAAGATCGACGCAGGCGCCGAGGTGCAGGCACTGGAACGCGCCAAGCCTGACGCGATTTACAACGTGACCTTCGGCCCGGATCTTGCCAAATTCGTGCGCGATGGCGGCGACCGGGGCCTGTTCGAGGGGCGCGATGTCTATGGGCTGCTCTCGGGAGAGCCTGAATACCTCGATCCGCTGGGCGAAGAAGCGCCCGAGGGTTGGACCGTGACCGGCTTCCCCTGGTACGACCTCAAGGAAGGACCCGCGGGCGACTTCGTGGCCGCCTACCAGGCGCGCTATGACGACTATCCGCGACTGGGATCGCTGGTGGGATACCTGACAGTGCAATCCATCGCGGCCGCGCTTGAAAAGGCGGGCTCGACCGAAACCGAAGCGATCCGCGCGGCGTTCGAGGATCTGTCTGTGGCCTCGGCAGTGGGCGACATCACCTTCCGCGCGATCGACAACCAATCCACCATGGGCGCCTACGTGGGCACCACCGCCTTGCGCGACGGCAAGGGCGTGATGGTCGATTGGAGCTACAAGGATGGCGCCAACTACCTGCCCTCCGACGAAGAAGTCGCCAAGCTGCGTCCGGCCGACTGATCCGAACACGGCGTCCGGATGCATGTCCGGACGCCGCTCTGCTGATTTTTCCCAATACAGGCTATCATGGAATTCTTTGTCGCTCAGATTCTGACGGGGCTGGCGAATGCGAGCTCTCTGTTTCTCGTGGCCTGCGGACTGTCGTTGATTTTCGGCGTCACGCGGATCGTGAACTTCGCGCATGGCAGCCTTTACATGCTGGGCGCCTACACCGGCTATTCGCTGATGCAGGTGCTGCCGGGTGCCGTGGGGTTCTGGGGCTCGATCGTGCTGGCCGGCGTGGCCGTCGGGCTGATCGGGGTGTTGATCGAGATGCTGGTCCTGCGCCCGGTCTACCGCGCGCCCGAGCTGTTCCAGCTGGTGGCGACATTCGGCGTGATCCTTGTCATTCAGGATCTGGCCCTGCTGATCTGGGGCCCCGAAGACCTGCTGGGCCCGCGCGCGCCCGGCCTGCGCGGCGTCTACCGCATCATGGGAGAGCCGATCCCGAAATATGATATCGTGATGCTGCTGATCACGCCGTTCGTGGCACTGGCGCTGTGGTATCTCATCACCCGGACACGGGTGGGCGTGTTGGTGCGCGCCGCCACCCAGGACCGCGAAATGGTCGGCGCGCTGGGGGTCAATCAGGCGTGGCTGTTCACCGGGGTCTTCGCGCTCGGCTCTGCGCTGGCGGGGCTGGGCGGCGCGTTGCAACTGCCCAAGGGTGGCGCCGATCTTCTGATGGACTTCAACATTCTCGCGCCCGTTTTCGTGGTGGTGGTGATCGGCGGCATGGGGTCGCTGCCCGGAGCCTACCTGGCCGCGGTGATCATTTCCGTACTTAACGTCTTTGGTGTCACCTACCTGCCGCAATCCACGCTGGTGCTGATGTTCGTCGTGATGATCGCGGTGCTGATGATCCGCCCCTATGGCCTTTTTGGCCGCGAAGAAGTCGCGGGTGAACATGGCCAGGTGGGAGAGCCTGAAACACCGATCAAACCCGCCGGATCACGTACCCGGATGGTGGTTGCGGCGGGGCTTGGCCTGCTGGCGCTGCTGCCGCTTTACGGCTCGTCGTTTTCGCAGGTGCTGGTCACCGATATCCTGATCTTCTGCCTGTTCGCGGCCAGCCTGCATTTCCTGCTCGGGTTGGGCGGTCTGGTCAGCTTTGGCCACGCGGCCTATTACGGCGGCGGCGCCTATGTCGCGGCTCTGCTGGTCACGCATATCAACACACCGATGGAGCTTGCCTTCATGCTGGCGCCGCTCGGCGCGGGGCTGGCGGCGCTGGCCATCGGCTGGGTCTGCCTGCGGCTGACGGGGGTCTATTTCGCCATGCTTACGCTCGCCTTCGCGCAACTACTGTGGAGCCTGGTGTTCCAATGGGGCGATGTGACCGGGGGCGACGACGGGCTGGTCAACATTTGGCCCGCCGACTGGCTGAACGAAACGACGACGTATTTCTATTTTGCGTTGGTGATGGCGGTGGGCGGTATTCTGGTGCTGCGCCACATCGCTCATTCGCCCTTTGGCTACGCCCTGCGCGCCGCGCGCGACAGCCAGCGTCAGGCTGAGGCCACCGGCATCGACACCCGCAAGGTGCAGCTGATCGCCTTCGGCTTTGCGGGGCTGATGGGCGGGCTGGCGGGCGCCCTGTTCGTGTTCTCCAAGGGCAGCGTTTTTCCCAACGAACTCGAGATCGCGCGCAGTTTCGATGCGCTGATCGTGGTTTTTCTCGGCGGGGTGAAGACGCTGGCGGGCGGTGTCGTCGGCGCCGGTTTCTTCAAGGGTATCGAAGACATCCTGACCCGGTTTGAATACTGGCGGCTGGTGATGGGGCTGTTGATCATCTTCGTTGTGATCGTCGCCCCAGACGGGATCGTAGGCTCGCTGCGCAAGGGCGTGCGCCACCTGCGCGGCTCCGCCGAGGAGGACATTGCATGAGCGTGGTATTGGAGACAAAGGGCCTGACCAAGGCCTTTGGCGGGTTGGTCGCGGTCGATGATGTGTCGTTCCAACTCCACAAGGGCGAGCTGCTGGCCCTGATCGGACCCAACGGCGCGGGAAAGAGTACCTGCTTCAACATGCTGATGGGACAGTTGCCGCCCACGGCGGGCGATGTGTTTCTGATGGGCGAACGGATCAACGGCCTGCGCCCGCGCCAGATCTGGCGCAAGGGCGTGGGGCGGACGTTTCAGATCACCGCGACCTACAGCTCGATGACCGTGGTTGAGAACGTGCAGATGGCCCTGCTGTCGCACCACGGCGACGTGTTTCGCTTTGCCCCCTTCGCGCACCGGATGTACCGCGACGAGGCAATGGCCCTGCTGGAACGTGTCGGCATGGCAGGCCAGGCCGAGCGGCATTGCGCGGTTCTGGCGTACGGCGATCTCAAACGGATGGAACTGGCGATTGCCCTCGCCCATGATCCGGTGCTGCTGCTGATGGACGAACCCACCGCCGGCATGGCCCCCAAGGAACGCGTGGCGCTGATGCAGCTGACAGTCGACATCGTGCGCGACCGGGGCGTGAGCGTGCTGTTCACCGAACACGACATGGACGTCGTCTTTGCCCATTCCCACAGGATCATGGTGCTGAACCGTGGCCGCCTGATCGCCGAAGGCAACGCCCATGAAATCCGCAACAGCCCGCTGGTGCAGGAGGTCTACCTCGGCGGCGGCACCGTATTCGGCGCCCAGGAGGAAGACGCTCATGCTTGAGGTCGAGAGCATCAACAGCTTTTACGGCAAGGCGCATGTGCTGCGCAATCTGAGCTTTTCCGTGCCGCGCGGCCATGTGGTCGCGCTGCTGGGCCGCAATGGGGCGGGCAAGACGACGACAATGAAATCCATCATCCAGCTGGTGCGCCCCGCCTCGGGCCGGGTGACGTTCCAGGGCCAGTCGATCATCGGCGCGCCACCGCACCGGGTCGCCAAGATGGGCCTGGGCTATGTCCCCGAAGAGCGGCGGATCTTTACCGACCTGACCGTCACCGAGAACCTGCTGGTCGGCAAACAGCCCCCGCGCGAAGGCGCCGTGACCTGGACCGAAGACATGCTGTTCGATCTGTTCCCCAACCTCGCGGAGCGACGCAACAACCGTGGCAAGGCGCTGTCCGGTGGCGAACAGCAGATGCTGACGATCGCCCGCACGCTGATGGGCAACCCGTCGTTTGTCCTGCTCGATGAACCAAGCGAAGGGGTGGCCCCGGTCATCGTCGAACAGATGGCCCACGTCATCCAACAGCTCAAATCCGAGGGGCTGACCGTGCTGCTGTCCGAACAGAACCTGCATTTCGCACAGGCGGTCGCGGATCTGGCCGTGATCATCGAAAGCGGCGCGCAGGTCTATCACGGAACACTTGCCGATCTGAATGCCAACCCCGAAGTGCGCGACGCCTACCTTGCGGCCTGACGGCGGCTGATCGACCGATGTCGACACCGACACCGACACCGGCGCGGGCGCAACGCCAAGGCCGCGGCCCGATGGCGTGCAGTCAGCGGGCGCGCTCCATCTCTCGCCGGGCCAGTGATTGCCATGCGCCCAGCGACATGAGTTGCGCGTAAATGCCAGAGAGGAACCCGGCCGCGCGCCAGTCGGCCAGGATCTCGATCGGCAGGGCGTTCATCTTCTCTTCGTCGATGAGTTCAAAGTTGTTCATGCCCATGCGGCCGATGGTCTTGAGGTCCAGCTCCACGCTGCGCGTTTGCAGCACACCCGCCTCCGACAGCGCCTTGCCCAAAGCGCCCGCAAGCTCGAAATCCCGATGCATCCGCGCGCATTCGTCAAAGACAGCCCGAGAGGCCTCATTGGGCTTTCCCCCCTCGAAAAAGGGTGTGCCCTCGGACGTCGAAATCTTGTCGGATGCGAAATCCGCTGCCAGCATGAGCCGCGCGGGCGCGTCGCTGTCCGGGCCCGACTTCACGTTAAGCGCAATCATCGGGTAACGCCGCAAGAAGGACGGTATCGGCAGATCGGCCTCCCACGCGCCATCGTCATCGACAAACAGGTTGCCGCCCTCGTTCGAAAACCCCAGCACCGCAACCGGCACGCAGGTCTCTGATCCTGCGAAAACGATGGGGTAATGGCGTTGCAACGCTGGCAGCTCGGTCAGGGCGACGGGTATGCTGACCAAGCTGCGCGCAAAGCCATAATCGGCGTCCCGCATCAGCCTGATGTCTGCGTGCTCGTCCGCGCGCAGGATCTGCACGTCTTCGTAGAAGTTTACTTTTGCGTCATCTGGCATCGCAGAGTCTTCCTTCAGTTTTCTGTATCTATGCGCAGTCGACATTTGACTCCGGAGGGTATCTTGCCCTCCGGGTTCGGCACCAGCAGCCGCACCCCGAAGGTCCCGCTTGCCGCGTCAAACATGCGGTCGATCACGTCCACATGCGCCTCGGCCAACAGGTCGAACGGTGCAGCGATGCTGATCTGCGCCACCTGCCCCGTGTTCAGCAGGGGATAGTCGGCGATGGGCAGATACGCCTCGACGTGAAGCGGGTCGAGCGCCACGATCGTCGCCACAGGCGCCTGTTCGGTCACGTATTCTCCCGCTGTGCGGGTCACGCGCATCACCACGCCGGAAACCGAACTTAGGATCTTGCGCCGCTCCAGCATCATCTCGGCTTTTTCGAGCTGCGCCTGGGCGAATTCAAGCTCGCGCTCGGCACCGTCAAGCTCACGCAGGGCCAGCTGATACTCGATTTCCGATTGCTCCTTGGCTGACCGGGTCGTCGCGCCGCGCGCGGCGAGATCCTCCGCACGGGTCTTTTCTGCCAGCCGGAAAGCGACGCGATCCTTCGCAGCCTCGAGCGCCACGGTGTTCTCGGCGCGCAGCCGGGCCAGCCTGACCTCCGCGCGCTGCATCTGATCCTCCAGAAGCCCGATCACATCGCCCTTGGCAACCGTCGTGCCACGGCGCACGCGCACAGCGTCCAGAACGCCCTGATCAGCGCTGGTGAGCTCGACCACAGTATTGGGGCGCACGACGCAATCCGTCTCGATCGCCAGCGCATCCGTGGCCAGCAGCGCGGCGGCCAGCGCCATGACAGAGCTGCGAATGATCATGGGGCTTCTCCGGAAA
>JBFFQZ010000053.1:0-13123 GCA_041573235.1 Sulfitobacter sp.
GTGTATCTCGCGCCAGCTGTGGTGGGGGCATCAGATTCCGGTCTGGTTCGACCTTTCCGAGAATATGTATTGCGCTGCGGACTATGATTCCGCGGCAGAAAAAGCGCGTGCGGCAAACAATGGCCGCGACTGCGTCGAGGTCGCAGACCGGGCAGCAGCGCTCGCGCTCCTGGACAGCTACACCGGCCCGGCGACAGAGCAGCCTTTGCCCCTGTACCGCGACCCCGACGTGCTCGACACGTGGTTCTCCTCCGGCCTCTGGCCCATCGGCACGCTGGGATGGCCCGACGAGAGCGATCCGGCCTATCAGAAATACTTTCCCACGAATGTCCTGATCACCGGCTTCGACATCATCTTCTTCTGGGTCGCGCGGATGATGATGATGCAATATGCCGTGGTGGGGCAGAAGCCGTTCTCGACCGTCTATGTGCACGCGCTGGTGCGCGACGAGAAGGGCAAGAAGATGTCGAAATCACTCGGCAATGTGCTCGACCCGATCGAGCTGATCGACGAATACGGCGCCGACGCGGTGCGGTTCACGCTGACCTCCATGGCCGCCATGGGCCGCGACCTGCGGCTCAGCACCCAGCGCATCGCGGGCTATCGCAACTTTGGCACCAAGCTGTGGAACGCGCACCGCTTTGCCGAGATGAACGGCGTCTTCACCGGCACCCCGGCCGAGATGCCCGCGCCCCGCGCGACGCTGAACAAGTGGATCGTCGGTGAAACCGCCCGCATCCTCGAAGAAACCGATGCGGCCCTTGACGCCTATCGCTTCAACGACGCGGCCAACGGGCTTTATGCCTTTGTCTGGGGCAAGGTCTGCGATTGGTACGTGGAGCTGTCAAAACCTCTGCTGCAGGACAACGCGCCGGAGGCGGCCGAGACCCGCCAGACCCTTGGCTGGGTGCTGGATCAATGCCTGATCATGCTGCACCCGATCATGCCGTTCATCACGGAAGAGCTGTGGGGCACCACCGCCACCCGGCCAAGCGCGCTGGTGCTGACGGACTGGCCCCGCTATAAAACCGCCGATCTGCTGGATGAGGCGGCCGACCGGGAGCTGAACTGGGTCATCGGCCTGATCGAAAGCATCCGCTCGGCGCGCGCGCAGATGCATGTACCCGCGGGCCTCAAGGTGCCGATGATCGTGACCGAGATGGATGCGGCCGCACGCGCCGCATGGGACAACAACGAGTTGATGATCAAGCGGCTCGCCCGCGTCGAAAGCCTTGAGACAGCGGACAGTTTCCCAAAGGGCACCGTCAGCATTGGCGCCCCCGGCGCGACCTTCGGCCTGCCGCTCGAAGGGATCATCGACATTGCCGAGGAAAAGGCCCGCCTGCAAAAATCGCTCGACAAGCTGGGCAAGGAAATCGGCGGGCTGAAGGGGCGGTTGAACAACTCCAAATTCGCGGCCTCCGCCCCCGAGGAGGTGGTTGCAGAAGCGCAGGCCAACCTCGATGCGCGGCAGGCCGAGGCCGACCAGCTTCAGGCGGCGCTCAGCCGTCTGGCCGAAATCGGCTGACTGCGCGCGTCACGCTTGAGATCAGATCGCCCGGCCGTGCGGGCGATCTGAAATTGACCGCGCCAGGACGCCTGTCGCGGAAAAGAAATCCTATTTGAAAACGGGCGCCCGCTTGGCCATCGCGGCTGCCACGACCTCCATCTGGTGGGGTTTGCCGATCAGATCGACCTGCTCGCGCGATTCCGCGTCCAGCACCGCCGCGGCATCCGCCGTCTCGGCCACGCCGATCAAACGCTTGGCCGCACGGATCGCTGACGGGCTCTTGCCTGCGATGGTCTGTGCCAGCGCCTGCGCCGCCGCCAGCGGGTCGTCGGCCAGTTCGGTCACCAGCCCCCAGCGTTCGGCTTGTGCGGCCCCGATGGGTTCGGCCGTATAGGTCAGGCGGCGCAGCACATCAGAGCGCACCAGGCGCGGCAACAGGACCATGCCGCCCATGTCGGGCACGATGCCCCATTTCATCTCCATCACCGCGAATTGCGCGTCCGGCGACGCGATGCGGATATCCGCGCCCAGCGCCAGCTGCATACCCGCGCCGAAACAGACCCCGTGCACGGCGGCGATCACGGGAATGTCCATCCGCGACCAGACCATCGCGACTTCCTGCCACTGGTTGGTCGTGCCGTCCCCATGGGTGCGCGGCATCAGCAACTCAGCCGGGTCCTTGCCGATCATCCCCGACAGCCCGCTGATATCGATCCCGGCGCAAAACGCCTTGCCCTCGCCCGACACGATCACGGCGCGCGCGGGTGACGCCGCGACCTCGTTGCCCGCCGCGATCACCGCGTCGATCATATCTTGATCCACGGCGTTCATCTTGTCCGGGCGGTTCAGGCAAACATGGGCGATGTGGTCTTCGTAGGTGACGGTGACACGGGACATGGGCGTTTCCTTAGGTGGCGTTCGCGTCCAGTTCACACCATCACGCCGCATCTGGCCAGCAAGACGTCGCGGCACGCCGCACGACCCCGCACGCGCGCGCCAGGTCTTGCCCTTCCCCGCCCGCCTGCCTTAACTGCGCCCATGACACATGCACGCTTCACACCGCTCGCCCAATCGCTGCCCGCCACCGTCCCCTTCGTGGGGCCCGAGACGCAGGAGCGCAACCGTGGCATGGCCTTTGCGGCGCGGCTGGGCGCGAATGAAAACGTTTTTGGCCCCTCGCCGGATGCGATCCGGGCGATGGCCGACACGGAACAGTGGATGTACGGCGATCCCGAAAGCCACGATCTGCGCATGGCACTGGCCGCACATCACGGCACGACCCCCGACCACATCATGGTCGGCGAAGGCATCGACGGGATGCTGGGCTATCTGGTGCGGCTGACTGTCGGGGCCGGAGACGCGGTTGTGACCTCGGCCGGGGCCTATCCGACCTTCAACTACCACGTCGCGGGTTTTGGCGGTGCGCTGCACGCCGTGCCCTACGTGGACGATCACGAAGACCCCGCCAGCCTGTTCGCCAAGGCGCAAGAGGTCGACGCAAAGCTCGTCTACCTCGCCAATCCCGACAATCCGATGGGCAGCCATCATCCGGGCGCGGACATCCTGCGCGCGATGGAGCACCTGCCCTCAGGCACCCTGCTGGTGCTCGACGAAGCCTATGTCGAATGCGCCCCGGAAGGCACGGCCCTGCCCCTGCCCCCAGAGGATCCGCGGGTGATTCGCATGCGGACCTTTTCAAAGGTCTATGGTCTGGCAGGCGCGCGCGTGGGCTATGCGATCGGCCATCCCGAGCTGATTTCGGCGTTCAACAAGGTGCGCAACCATTTTGGCATGAACCGGGCCGCGCAGGCGGGCGCGCTCGCCGCGCTGGCGGATCAGGCACATCTGAGCCGGGTTCAGGGCCAGATCACGCAGGCCCGCGACCGCATTGCGCAGATCGCGCTGGAGCACGGGCTGGTCCCGCTGCCATCGGCCGCCAATTTCGTGACCATCGACTGCGGTCGCGACGGCGCGTTCGCCAAGGCGGTGCTCGACGGTCTTATCGCACGGGGGATCTTCGTCCGGATGCCCTTTGTCGCGCCGCAGAACCGCTGCATCCGGGTCAGCTGCGGCACCGGCCCGATGTTGGACGCTTTCGCCGCCGCCCTGCCGGGCGCGATCGCGGATGCAGAAATAAGCTGACGTAAAGGTTTCGGTCGGTATCATGCGTGCGATCACCGCAAGAAAGCGCCGCAGATGAACGATCAACGGGGCAGCGCGCCCGACTTCACCCAGGCCTGCATCGTGATGTTCGGCGTGAACATCGCATGGATCTTCCTTGCCATCTGGGCGATCTGGGGGCTGATCGCAGTGGCGGGCGCCGGATGGTGCCTCAATCGGCTGATCAGCTATATCGAGGTCCGGCGCAGCGCCTGACACCTGCCCCCGGCACACACATCCGCCGCGCTGGAAAACCAGCGCGCTCAGGCGCCGCCGATCACCTTTGCCGCCGCACTCAGCGCGCCCGGCCCGTGCGCGATGCCCAGCGCGGACATGCCCGCCTCCATCCCGCCCAGCAGGCCCATGATCATCTGGCCGTTCACATGACCCATGTGGCCGAGCCGGAAGAACTGATCGCCTGCAGGATCGCCCGGTTCCGCCATGCCAAGGCCGATGCCCAGCGTCAGCCCCACCTCGTTCTCGACCCAGTGGCGCAGCCGCGTGCCGTCCGACCCGCCCAGGCGCAGCGACGTGACCGCCGTGCTGCGGCAAGCCGGATCCGCGATGTTCAGCCGCAAATCGCCACCCGCGCCCCAGGCATCGCAGGCGGCCCAGATCGCGCGCGCCAGTACGCCGTGCCGCGCCCAGACGGCCTCGATCCCTTCGGCGTGGATCATGTCCAGCGCCACGCGCAGCCCGTACAGGTGATGCGTGGGCGCCGTGCCGTTGAAATACTGCCAGAATTCGGTTGCCGTGCTGCGCGGTGTCCAGTCCCAATAGCGGCTGACCCGCGGCATCGCTTCGCGCACCGTCCGCGCCTTTTCGTTGAAGAACACGAAACTGCAACCCGGCGGGACCATCAGCCCCTTCTGGCACCCCGTCACCATGACGTCGACGCCCCATGCGTCCATCTCGAACCGGTCACAGCCCAGCGAGGCGATGCAGTCGGCCATCAGCAGCGCCGGGTGACCGGCATCGTCCAGCACCCGGCGCAACCCCGGAATATCGTTCAGCACCGAAGTCGAGGTGTCCACATGCACCGCCAGCACCGCCTTGATGCGGTGATCCTTGTCCGCCGCGAGGGCGGCCGCGACCCGGTCCAGGTCGATCGGGGAGGATTTGCCAAAGTCGATGACCTCCGCCTCGGCGCCGAGCCCCGTCGCCACGTCGCCCCAGCCATGACCAAAGCGTCCAGTCGCGGGCACCAGGACCCGGTCGCCCGGCGCGATCACGTTCGACAGCGCCGCCTCCCATGCCGCGTGGCCGTTGCCGATGTAGATCGCGGCATAGGCTTCGGTGCGCGCGACGCGTTTCAGGTCGGCCATGATGCCCGGCATCATATCCACCAGAGCACCCGCATAAATATTGGGCGCGGCGCGGTGCATCGCCTGCAATACCGCCTCCGGCATCACCGAGGGGCCGGGAATCGCCAGATAGCCACGCCCGTTGCTCAGGTTCGGTGTCTCACGCATCGTTCTTTTTCCTTGCCATCCAACCGCTTGCGGCGGTCCGTTCCGGCGCACAATAGTATCTGCGCCCGCCGCGTCAATCGCGCCATACGCTTGCTCCTTACCGCGCTGGGCCTTAAGCTTGTTCAAACATGCACAGAAGCCCATGAAAGCCCCATCAATGAGCGGACAGACCTACACCACAGGCCAGTTGATGCGCTGGCTCTGGAGGGATTACCTGCGCAGCCATGTTGGCAAGCTGTCGCTCGCGCTGATGTTCATGGTGGTCGAAGGATCGACCCTGGGCGCCCTGGCCAAGCTGATGGAGCCGATGTTCGACCGCGTGTTTGTCGCGGGCGAGCAATCGATGCTGTTGGTTGTGGGGGTCGTTCTGGTGGGGATCTTCGTGCTGCGCGCGATATCTGGCGTGGCGCAGAAAGTCTTGCTGACACGTATTTCCCAGCGTTCGGCGGCGGACATGCGCATCGACCTTCTGGACCGCATGATGCAGCAGGACGGCGCGTTTCATCAAAACCACCCGCCCGGCTTTCTGGTGCAGCGGGTGCAGTCAGACGTGAACGCCGTGGGCGATGTCTGGCGGGCGATCATCACCGGCGCGGGGCGTGATTTTATCGGGTTGCTGGTGCTGCTGGGGGTCGCGATCTCGATCGACCCGATCTGGGCGCTGCTGGCCTGTGTGGGCATCCCCGTGATGGTCCTGCCCGCCGCCTTTGCACAACGGTTCGTGCGCCGCCGCGCGCGTGAGGCCCGCGATCTGGGCGCCACGCTCTCGACGCGCCTCGACGAGGTGTTTCACGGCATCGTTCAGATCAAGCTGAACGCGCTCGAGGCCTACCAGGCCCGTCAGTACCGCGATATCACCCGGCAATTCGTCTCGACCGAAGTGCGCACGGCTTTCGGAAGCTCAGCCATTCCGGCGATGATCGACATCATCTCGGGCATCGGCTTCATGGCGGTGATCCTCTATGGCGGCGCCGAGATCATTTCCGGCGACAAGTCCATCGGCGAATTCATGACCTTCTTCACCGCGATGGGTTTCACCTTCAACCCGCTGCGCCGTCTCGGTGCGATCAGCGGCCAGTGGCAGACCGCCGCAGCCGCGCTCGAGCGCATCAAGGCGCTGATGGACGCACCCGTGCGCCTCACCTCGCCCACGAACCCGGTTCCCGCCCCGCGCGACAGCCCCGACATCACGCTCGAGGATGTCACGCTTTCATTCGGAGACTCACAGGTGCTGCGGGGCCTGTCACTGACCGCCAAGGCAGGCGAAACAACGGCCCTTGTCGGCGCATCGGGGGCGGGCAAATCCACGATCTTCAACCTTCTGACCCGGCTTCTCGACCCCAGGACCGGCACCGTGAAAATCGGCGGCGTCGCAACAACCGACATGTCGATCCCCGATCTGCGCACACTGTTCTCGGTCGTCAGCCAGGAGGCGCTGCTGTTCGACGAAACCCTGCGCGAAAACATCGTGCTGGGCCGCACGGATGTCACCGATGCCGCACTCCAAAAAGTGCTCGATGCAGCTTTCGTTTCCGACTTCCTGCCACAGCTCGAACACGGGCTGGAAACCCGCGTGGGCCCCCGCGGGTCAGCGTTGTCCGGAGGCCAGCGCCAGCGCGTTGTCATCGCCCGCGCGCTGCTGCGCGACACGCCGGTGCTGCTGCTGGACGAAGCGACCAGCGCGCTCGACGCGCAGTCCGAACAGGTGGTGCAGGATGCGATCGACCGGCTGTCGGAAGGGCGCACGACGATCGTCATTGCCCACCGGCTCAGCACCATTCAGGGCGCGGACAAGATCATCGTGATGGACCGCGGCCACGTCGTCGATGAGGGCACCCACGCCGAACTGCTGGCACGCGGCGGCATCTACGCCGACCTCTACCGGCTTCAGTACCGGGATGGCAAAACCGTTTCGGACCGGCGTGGCCTGGCACGCACACACCGCACTTCTGCGATCGACAGCGCCACTGAACCAACACTCCTGCAACGCATCGGAAAACGCCTCTTCGGATGATCTGCGAGAACGCTCGCACCAATCTGAAAGAATCGTGTCGCGCGTCAGCGCGTCAATCAGGTCACGGCCTGCGGTAGGATCGTGCCAGCCGCTCGGGCGCCGTTCCCATGAAATAGCGTGTCAGCGTCCAAAGATTGCGCGCACCGCGCCGCAGCCATCCCTCGTGGCGGTACTTGGCTGCACTGGTCACGGCAACGCCATCCAGCGCCACCAGCCTCCCGGATAATTTGCGTGCCAGGGCCACGTCTTCCATCAGCGGCTGGTCCGGATAGCCTCCGACCTCGTGATAGACATCGCGGTGGATCAACAGGCCCTGATCACCATAAGGCAGGCCCATCCGGCTGCGCAGGTTCGCCCAGCCCGCCACCATCCTCGCGGCGCCCCCACGCTGGTCAAACGCCAGCCGGAACCATCCCGCCTCCCGCGCGCCAAGTTGCTTGCGCACCGCCTGGGACCAGCCCGGGCTCAGCACCGTGTCCGCATGCACGAACAAGAGCCACTCTCCCTGCGCCGCCATGGCCCCCCGGCGCAGCTGTCCCCCGCGTGAGGCCGGTCCATGCACCACCTCGGCACCCCACGCTTGCGCCACGGCGCCGGTCGCATCCACCGACCCCCCATCGCTCACGATCAGCTCCCGGATCAATCCCGCCTCCAGCCCCTCAATCAACGCCGAGAAACACGACGCCAAAGCGGGCTCGGCATTCAGTGTCGGCACAATGACTGAGATCTGCGCGCGCATGACCTTCCTTTCACGAAGCCCCTTTTGCGTGGGACGATGACCGCTATATAGAGGCCATGTGCAAAAGGATACCCCGATGACTGTTCCGAAACGACGCATCCTCCGGCTGAGCGGCCCGGACACCCGTGAATTCCTCCAGGGGTTGATTACAAACGACATTTCCGATCTCAACCAGGGGTTGGTATATGCAGCGCTACTGACCCCCCAAGGGAAATACCTGGCGGATTTCTTCCTCGTGGCCGAGGGCGACGCGGTGCTGCTGGACGCAGATGCCGCGCAGGCGGACGCGCTGGTCCAGCGCTTGTCGATGTACAAGCTGCGCGCCAATGTGACCATCGAAGACACCGATCTGCACCTGCACCGCGCCACCACCGAAACGCCCCCCGACGCCCTGCCCGATCCACGCCATCCCGCACTTGGCTGGCGCGCCTACCGCGACACGGCCCAGACAGACGACACCACCGATTGGGATGCTCTGCATGTCGCGCATATGATCCCGCAAACCGGGGTCGAACTGACGCCGGACAGCTTCATCCTGGAAGTGGGTTTCGAGCGCATCAATGGCGTGGATTTCCGCAAGGGATGTTACGTGGGTCAGGAGGTCACCGCGCGGATGAAGCACAAGACCGAGCTGCGCAAAGGCCTTGGCAAGGTCGCGGTCCAGGGCGACGCGGCGCCCGGCACCCCGATCACCGCCGATGGCAAACCCGCAGGCACGCTGTTGACCCGCGCGGGCGATGAGGCATTGGCCTATCTTCGCTTCGACCGTGCGACGGGTCAGATGCAGGCGGGCGACGCGACCGTCACCCGCATCGCCTGACGCCCCCACTGGGGAGGGGGGGCAACGCCATTCACGGCAGGCTCTGGCGACTGCGCAGAGCCTCGTGCGGCCCGCGTATCAGGCGCGCTCTACGTATTCCATTGTCTCGGTATTCACGATGATATCCTCATCCTGCCCCACGAAGGGTGGCACAGAGACCTTCACCCCGTTGTCGAGGATCGCAGGCTTGAAAGAATTCGCAGCCGTCTGGCCTTTGACGACCGGCTCGGTTTCGACAATCTTGCAGGTCACTTTTTGTGGCAACGACGCGTTGAGCGGCTCGCTTTCGTGATACTCGACCACGATCATCATGCCATCCTGTAGAAACGGGCGGCGTTCACCCAGCAAATCAGCCGGCAACTGCACCTGTTCGTATGTTTCAGTATCCATCACGACCAGCATCCCATCGTCTTCGTAAAGGAACTGCTGATCTTTCTGTTCCAGCCGTACCCGCTCGACCTTGTCGGCACTGCGGAAACGCTCGTTCAGCTTCGAGCCATTGCGCAGGTTCTTGAGCTCCACCTGCGCGAATGCCCCACCTTTGCCGGGTTTGACATGGTCAACCTTCACAGCCGCCCAAAGACCGCCATTATGTTCCAATACGTTTCCCGGACGGATCTCATTTCCGTTGATTTTTGGCATGTGACAAAACTCTGACAAAAGGTTGATGAAAGACTGATTTGGCCTATATCCCCTGTGAAGGTCGCACGCAAGGCAGCGTGGTCCGCACCGCCTCGTTGGGAAGCCATGCGGATAGAACATAGGTGCCATGCGAATACAGGGTATCCGAATCGCTCTTTATCTGTCAGAAGGTGCGAACGCCAAATGACAAGAGCAAGAATAACGAAAGGACGACGAGTTGAAAGATTTCGTTGATGGCACCGCATTCAACAATGAGCAAGGCAACCGCGCGCGGAAACTTTTCGCTGCCGTGGTGCTTGCTGCACTGGATGACGCAATCGCAGACGACAAGAAATACGGAAACGGTCCAGAGCAGATCGCCCGCTGGGCGCGGTCCCGCGACGGTCGCGAAGTACTGAGCTGCGCTGGAATCGACCCTAATGAGCGGGTTGTTGCCGGTTTGATGGATTTTGTTGGCAAGGGTGTGCGCACCTCTGTCGCGCTCTCGCGCGAAGAGTCCGAGCGCCGCAATGCTGCACAACAGGCAGAAGCCGCCTAGGCGCTTTGACCACCAGCGCAAGAAATTACGCCGCCTTCGGGCTGCGTTTTTTTTTCGACCCAGACAAAGGCCGGATCGCGTCGGAGTCACACACACGGCCCATCCCTTTGCGGCTCGATCCCGATCGCTGACCGGACTGACGGCGATCCAACATGGCATCTGTCGGTCGGTGCGGCCTGCAAAATGCGGCACCATCGCACCCGGCGATCGGGTCGCTTCATCGCCAAAGATCAAAGCCCCGATCGACAGATGCGCCGACCTGTTCATGAATACCCTTTTCCTCCTTCGCGCTTTGCGACACCTTGCAGCAAAACCAGCGAGGGTAGCGAATGGCAAAAGCGATCATGATACAGGGCACCGGCAGCAATGTCGGCAAGTCGATGATCGTCGCCGGAATCCTGCGCGCCTGCCGGGCACGCGGCCTGTCCGTGCGCCCGTTCAAGCCGCAAAACATGTCCAACAACGCCGCGGTAACCTCTGACGGGGGCGAAATCGGCCGCGCCCAGGCGCTTCAGGCGCGCGCCTGCGGTGTCGCTCCGCATACGGACATGAACCCAATCCTGCTCAAACCCCAGACCGCGACCGGCGCGCAGGTCATTGTACAGGGTCAGGTCGCGGGCCATCAGGAGGCAAAGGCGTTTGGCCGGAACAAGGAAACCCTGCTGCCCGCCGTCCTGCAAAGCTTTCACCGGCTGGGTCGCGCATGCGATCTGATCGTGGTTGAGGGGGCGGGTTCTCCGGCCGAGACGAATCTGCGCGCGGGCGACATCGCCAACATGGGCTTTGCCCGTGCGGCAGGCGTGCCCGTTATTCTGATGGGCGACATCGACCGGGGCGGTGTCATCGCACAGATCGTCGGCACGCAAGCGGTGCTGTCCGAGGCCGATAACAGCTTGATCCGGGGTTTTTGCGTCAACAAGTTTCGCGGCGACCGCAGCCTGTTCGACGGCGGACGCGATGATATCGCCGCGCGCACCGGCTGGCCCAGCCTTGGCGTGCTACCGTGGTTCGACGGTGCCGCGCGGCTGCCTGCCGAGGATGTGATGGACCTGCCCGCGCGTGCGCGTTCAGGCGGGCAAGGCATCGTGATCGCCGTGCCGCAGCTGCCCCGGATCGCCAATTTCGACGACCTCGACCCGCTGGCCGCAGAACCTTCGGTCGATCTGCGCATGATCACCCCCGGCACCCCGATCCCGGCAGAGACCGATCTGGTGTTGCTTGTGGGCAGCAAATCAACCATCTCCGACCTTGCAGCACTGCGGGCTGCGGGATGGGACATCGACATCGCCGCCCACATCCGGCGCGGCGGGCATGTGATGGGCCTGTGCGGCGGATACCAGATGCTGGGACGCACGATCAGCGATCCACGCGGCGTCGAGGGCCCGGTCGGCACGGCAGAGGGGCTTGGCCATCTGGACGTCCACACGGTGCTGGCGCCGCACAAGCACCTGTCGCTGCGTGATGGCCTGCACCCGGCAAGCGGCACCTCACTCAGCGGCTACGAGATCCACATGGGTCAGACCGAAGGCCCCGATTGCACCCGGCCATGGCTGCGCCTTGGCAACAGCGATGAGGGCGCCAGCAGCCGCGACGGACGTGTTCTGGGCTGCTACCTTCATGGGATATTCGCCTCGGACGCTTTCCGCGCGGCCTATCTTGGCACGCTGGGGGCGACGTCAACGGTGGTGTTCGAAGATCAGGTCGATCAGACGCTGGACCAACTGGCCGAGCATATCGAACGCTATCTTGACCTCGACGCGCTGCTGGCCGCGGCACAGGAAATTCCCCCGTCGGCCTGAACGCCCCAGAGCGTACCGGGGTCGGCGGAGCGGATTTTCAAGCGGGGGGGAACAGATGCTCGACCCCTTCAACCGGCGACCTGAAGCGTCGCGCAGGATAAGGTGTTATTCCAGTTCCTGCGCGGTCAGGGCGCGGTGGATCTCACGGCGGACCAGCTTGCGCACGTTGCGGGTGATCCGCTCACCCAGCGCGCCTTGCAGCTCAGCCCGGACGATCTCGCTCACCAGATCGCGCAACGCCTCTTCATCCAGAAGCTGGTCCTCGACGGCAAGCGGTGCCGTCGCAGCGTCGGCCTGTGGTTCCTGCATTGGCGGTTCGGCGTCTTCTATTGCGGCCTCGGCAAAGTCCACCGGGCGTCCGGTAGCGTCGAGTTCCACATCGTCTTCCCACGCCATCGTCGGCGCCTCACGCATCACGAAATCATCTTCGCCAGAGCCGTCCGGCTCCCACTCCTGCCGGATTGCCCCGATGGCGGTCTCAAGTGCCGCGATCTTGGCCATCAGTGGCACGGTCGAAGCGGCTGCGTCCCCGGCGTCACGTTCCTGTGGCTCATCCTCTTGCGGGGTATCCTCAAGATACGGCACCCGCTCAAAAAAGCTGCTTTTGCGCGCTTCGGGTTCCTCAACCAGCGGGTCAGCGGATCGGTCGGCATCATCCATAGCGCCTGCTTCCGCGGCCATGCTCTGCGCCGCGGCGTCGGTCTCTGTCTGCTGCGTCACCTGATGATGATCAGGCTCGGGCATCGCATCCGGTTCGTCAGGCACGGCTTGCACGTCGGCATGATCCGCATCGCTATCGGGGGTATCGTTCTCCCAGAAGTTGGCATTGGTGTAGTCGACGTCGAAATCCGCTTCGGCCGTTTCGATGCTGTCTTCCGCATCGCCATAGGCGGGTCCGGCGTTGTCTTTCCCGCCCAAGGCCTCTTTTACCAGTGCATCGAGCGCGGCAAGATCACTGCCCGGATCGCGCCGGTCATGCTCATGCGGGGCTTCTGTTGCTGGGGTGTCGGTGGTCGCCTCGGGCTTCAGACGCAGTGCCGGTACATCCGAAAAGGCATCATGGTGCCTCTTGATCGCCACAGACCCCAGGTCAAGCGGTGCGTCCTCCTGCGCGGGTGCAGCGTCTTTTTCCTCTGTGGCGGGTGCTACGCGCAACGCAGGCGTCAGAACAAGGCGGCCCACCGCCCCTTCCGGTTCAAAGTCACCGCGTTCGGCATCCGGCGCAATCTGTGCGACAGACGGCTTTCGGACACCGGCCATTGGCCGCTTGTCCTCTGAGACCAACCTGCGGATCGAAGACAGGACATCTTCAACCTCTTCATGCGTGACGGGCTTTGACATATTTCACCATTCTCTGCTCACCGGCGACGATAGCGCGGTCATCAGATTCCCACAATGGCGCCAAAATCATTGAAAAAGATAAAATTCA
>JBFFQZ010000054.1:0-12980 GCA_041573235.1 Sulfitobacter sp.
CGATGTTGGCGGTGATGGCGTTGGAGGATCACGGCATCAAGGCCGGCCCGGTGCTTGTCACGGGGGCTGCGGGCGGTGTGGGGTCGGTCGCCGTCGCGATCCTGGCCAACCTGGGCTACAAGGTCGCCGCCGTGACCGGGCGGCCGGAAACGTCCGATTACCTCACGTCCCTGGGCGCCACACAGATCGTGGCCCGCGAAGAGCTGAACGAGACCACGAAGCGCCCGCTCGAGGGCGAAACATGGGGCGGCTGCGTCGACGCGGTCGGCGGTGCCATGCTGGCACGGGTGCTGGGCCAGATGGAGTACGGCGCATCGGTCGCCGCCGTCGGGCTTGCCGGGGGGGCCGCATTGCCTGCCACGGTCATTCCGTTTCTGCTGCGCGGCGTGAACCTCTTGGGCATCGACAGCGTGATGCAGCCCTATGACAACCGCCTGCGCGCCTGGGAGCGGATCGCAAAGGATCTGCCGATGGACAAGCTGGAACAGATGATCGTGCCCGCGACCATGTCGGACCTGCCGCAGCTCTGTGGGGACATCCTGAAAGGGCAAGTCAAAGGCCGTGTCGTGGTAGACGTGAACGCCTGAACAGTCTGAACCCGACAAAATAATGTCGCAAATGGCGCGTTTCCGGAGGCGGAAGCGCGCTTTTTCATGTTACGCTGCAAGATGTGACGACAAGAGCACGATGCCGTGGGGGCGGACAAAGATGCCTTTGCGGGGTCAATCCATAAATAGGGGGGACATAAATGTCTATCAAACCACCAATAACGGATTTGCCCATCAAGACCGCGGACAGCGGCTTTTATGCGGGCTTTACAAAGGACGTGACCATCACTGCGAAATTGCTGGTGGGCGGTCTGATCCTGTGGGCCATCGCCTTTCCCGAACAGTCGGGCAGGGTGCTGGGGGCGCTGAATTCGGTCATTCTTGCCAGTTTCAGCTATTGGTATGTCTATGTGATGGCGTTTTTTGTCATCTTGTGTTTCGCGCTGGCACTCATCCCTTCTTCTGGCAAGCTGAAGCTCGGGGTTGAGACGGATAAGCCCGAATTTTCGAATTTTTCCTGGTTTTCCATGATGTTCGGCGCGGGGATCGGGATCGGGATGCTGACCTTCGCCACTGCCGAACCGATGTATCACTTTGCCAAGAACCCCAGCACCATCATGGGGCTGACCGAGGGCAGCACCGCCGAGAACGTGCGCAGCGCCTATGTGTGGTCCTTTACCCATTGGGGTCTGGCCGCTTGGGCGTCCTACGCGATCGTGGGGCTGTCACTGGCGTATTTCTCGTACCGGCGCAGCCTGCCGTTGACGATCCGCTCGGCGCTGACGCCGATTTTCGGCAAGTCGCTGTCGGGTCCTGTGGGCCATCTGGTTGATGTCGTGGCTGTCGTGGCGACCGTGCTGGGCGTCGCGCAGACGCTTGGGTTCGGGGTCGAACAGTTCATCTCGGGTCTCTATCGCATCGGATTCGGCGACTGGCTGTATGCCACCGCGGCGGATGGCACGCAAAGCTCGTCCACCATGGGTATCATCTTTGCTCTGGTGGTGATCATGGGCGCCTCGACCCTGTCCGCGCTGTCTGGCGTCGACAAGGGCATCAAGTGGCTCAGCAACATCAACATGGGGCTGAGCTTTTTCGTGCTCGCGTTCTTCACGATCTTCGGGGCCACGATCTTTGGTCTGCAGGCGCTGTTCGTTGGCATCTGGGATTACCTTGTGTCGATCCCCGGCAACATCTTCACAGTCTGGAGCGCGGATGGCACCGAAACCGGTGACGCGCTGTCGTCCTGGCAGGGGGGGTGGACCATCTTCTACTGGGCTTGGTGGATTGCGTTCGCACCCTTTGTCGGCGTGTTCCTGGCGCGCATTTCCAAGGGTCGGACAATCCGCGAATACGTGCTGGGCGCGATGATCGTGCCTGCGGTGATGTGTTTCGTCTGGTTCGCATTGGTCGGTGGCACGGCCATTGATCTGGAGCTGAGCGGCGTGGCCGACGGTGCCATCACGGGCGCGGGTCAGGCCGACCAGCTGTTCGCGATGCTGGCCGTCATGCTGAGCGAAAATCTCGCCTGGATGATGTCTGTGCTGATCGTTGTGTTGCTGCTGACGTATCTCGTGACCTCCGCTGACAGCGCGGTGCTGATCATCAACACGATCAATGCCGCAGGCGACGAAGGGCCGAAGGCGCGGCCGCACATCCTGTTCTGGGGCGCGGCGCTGGCACTGGTCGTTGGCGGGCTGATCATCGCAGGTGGTCTCAGCGCGATCCAGACCGCAATGGTGATCGGCGCGCTGCCGTTCAGCCTCGTGATGGTGCTGATGGGAATCGCGCTGCTCAAGGCCGTCTATCGCGACGGTCAGCGTGAACAGGCGGGCATCGCCACCACGGTTGACGCAGCAGAAACCCCGGCCGAGTGATTTTTTCACCACCGGGTGATTGAAAAATCGCAGAGCCCCGGCCAGAGTGCCGGGGCTTTTGCATTTTGGGGGTCGCGATGGTTCTGGACAATGATTTCGTGCGGGCGCAGTTTCCGGCGTTCGCCGAGCCGAGCCTGCAGGGGCAGGCGTTTTTCGAGAACGCGGGCGGATCCTATGCCTGCGGGGCGGTGATCGACCGGCTGACGCGATTCTACCGCGCGCGCAAGGTGCAGCCCTACGCGCCTTACGCAGCCTCGCAGCTGGGCGGCGCCGAGATGGATGAGGCGCGTGCGCGCCTGTCCGCCTTGCTGGGGGTCGATGGGGATGAGCTGTCCTTCGGGCCGTCGACCACCCAGAACACCTATGTTCTGGCGCAGGCCTTTGGCCAGATGCTGAAACCCGGCGAGGCAATCGTCGTGACCAACCAGGACCACGAGGCCAACACCGGCCCCTGGCGCCGCCTGGCCGAGCGCGGCATCGAGATCCGCGAATGGAAGGTAGATCCCGACACCGGGCATCTGGACCCTGACCGGCTCGAAGAGCTGCTGGATGAGAACGTTCGCCTCGTATGCTTTCCCCATTGCTCGAACGTGATCGGAGAGGTCAATCCGGTGGTCGAAATCACCGCGCTGGCCCATGCGGCGGGCGCTTTTGTCTGTGTCGATGGGGTGTCCTATGCGCCGCACGGATTTGTCGATGTGGGCGCTCTGGGGGCCGATATCTATCTGTTCTCCGCGTACAAGACCTATGGGCCCCACCAGGGCCTGATGGTGATCCGCCGCCCCCTTGCCAGGCTGTTGCCGAACCAGGGGCACCATTTCAACGCGGACAGCCTGTACAAAAGGTTCACGCCCGCAGGGCCGGACCATGCGCAGGTCGCGGCCTGTGCGGGGATGGCCGATTACGTCGACGCGCTTTATGCGCACCATGACGGCGGGTCTGCCGATGCGACCGGCCGGGGGGCGGTGGTGCACGGGCTGATGCGCGCCCATGAGACAGCGCTATTGCAACAGCTGCTCGATGCGGTGAAGGACCGCAATTCGGTGCGTCTGATCGGACCGTCCGACGCGGCGCTTCGCGCGCCGACGGTCGCCTTGGCGCTCAACCTTCCGGGCGAAGAGGTCGCGGCCAGCCTGTCCGCGCATGGGATCATGGCGGGGGGCGGTGATTTTTATGCGGGCCGCGCGCTTGAGGCGATGGGGGTGGACCCGGAACTGGGCGTGCTGCGGCTCAGCTTTACCCACTACACCGCGCAACATGAGATCGATCAACTTCTGACGGCGCTTGACGACGTATTATAGCGTGCGTGCCTTGATCGGACGCTGCGCGCGCTAAGTGTTGAGCGTCACGTCAGAAAGCATCTCAATGTCCCAACACCCTATCCTTGTCTGGTTCCGCCGCGATCTGCGGCTCAGCGATCATCCCGCGCTTCATGCCGCCTGCGAAAGCGGGCGACCGGTGATTGCGGTCTTCATCATGGACGACCAGGTTGAGCGTCTGGGCGCCGCGCCGAAATTTCGGTTGGGGCTGGGGATCGGTGAGTTTGCCCGGACGCTTGAGCAGAAGGGAAGCCGCCTGATCCTGCGGCGCGGCCCCGCGCAGGAGGCGCTGCAACAGCTGATCGAAGAGACCGGCGCGCGGTCCGTCTATTGGTCCCGCCAGTATGATCCCGATGCTGTGACGCGCGACAGCAGGATCAAGGGAACGCTTAAGGATCAGGGGGTTGAGGCGCGCTCTTACGGCGGTCACCTGATGTTTGAACCCTGGACCGTCGAGACGAAGACCGGCGGCTATTACAAGGTGTACACGCCCTTTTGGCGGGCGGTGAAAGACCGTGATGTCGATGCGCCGCTGAAGGCGCCTGCGCAGATCCCCGCGCCCGAGGCATGGCCCGCCTCGGACGATCTGGACACCTGGAAGATGGATGCGGCGATGAACCGGGGCGCTGCGGTCGTGCGCCCCTTCGTGCAACTGGGAGAACAGGCCGCGCAGGCGAGGCTGGGTGCGTTCATGGCACAAAAGGTGGCCGATTATGACAGCACGCGGGATTTACCGGCGGTCGACGGGACCTCGAACCTCAGCGAAAACCTCGCCCTTGGCGAAATCAGCCCGCACCAGTGCTGGCACGCCGGGCAGCGGGCACGCAACGAAGGCAAACCGGGCGCAGAGACGTTCCTCAAGGAGCTGGTCTGGCGGGAGTTTGCCTATCACCTGATGCACCACACGCCCCGCATTCTGGAGCGCAACTGGCGCGAGGAATGGGAAAACTTCAACTGGAACGAGGACGAGCAGCGCGCCGAGGTGAAGGCGTGGAAGCAGGGCCGCACCGGTGTGCGCTTTGTCGATGCGGCCATGCGCGAGATGTACGTGACCGGGCGGATGCACAACCGGGGCCGCATGATCGTGGCCAGTTACCTGACGAAACACCTGCTATGCCATTGGCGTATAGGGCAGAAATGGTTCGAGGATTGCCTGATCGACTGGGATCCGGCTTCGAACGCGATGGGGTGGCAGTGGTCGGCCGGCTCGGGCCCCGATGCAACGCCCTATTTTCGCGTGTTCAATCCGGTGACCCAGCTTGATAAATTTGACAAGAACCGCAATTATTCGGGGCGTTGGATCGCCGAAGGAGCACCCGCGCCGCATCGGGATGCGTTGCAGTTTTTTGACGCGATCCCGTGCGATTGGGGGATGTCCGCATCGGACAGCTATCCCGAGATGGTTGTGGATGTGGCAGAGGGCCGCAGGCGCGCACTGCAGGCCTATGAAAACAGGGGATTTTAGGTGTTTCCGACCGGGGACGCACGGTTTAGGCTACATCTGAGAATTCGAACGGGGTGAGTGCATGATTTTGACGAGTGTTGAGGGCCAGACCGATTTGCCGCGGTATTTCGGTCGCGTGATGAGCATGGCAAGGGAATTGCGCCACGGGCGCATCGATTTCGTGCTGCCGGACGGGCGGCGGTTCCGTGTCGAGGGCGCCAAGCCCGGACCGGTGGCCGAGCTTGATATCCACAACCCCGATCTGTTCGCGCGCCTGATCCGCGAGGGTGATCTGGGGTTCTGTGATGCCTATCTGGACGGCTGGTGGAGTACGCCGGATCTTCAGGCTTTCATGGACTTCATCCACGCGGACAATGACGAGCTTTACGACGGGTTTCCGGGCAAGAGCCTTGTGCGGATGTTCGAACAGCTCCGCTTCTGGCTGCAGAGCAATTCAAAGACGCAGGCGCGCAAGAACATCTCGTATCACTATGACCTCGGAAACGATTTTTACGCGCTGTGGCTTGATGATACGATGTCTTATTCAAGTGCGATCTTCCGCGATCCACAGCAAAGCATGGAAGCGGCGCAGATCGAGAAATACAAATCCATGGTCGATGAGATGGGCGTGCAGCCGGGCGACCATGTGCTTGAGATCGGATGCGGCTGGGGCGGGTTCGCGGAATACGCGGCCAAGGAACGCGATTTGAAAGTGACCTGTCTGACCATCAGTGAAGAACAGTTCAAGTACGCTGTGGATCGCATTGAAAAAGCAGGACTTTCCGACAAGGTGACGCTCAAGCTGCAGGACTACCGCGATGAACGCGGGACCTACGACGGGATCGCCAGCATCGAGATGTTCGAGGCGGTGGGCGAGAAGTACTGGCCGGTCTATTTCGAAACCGTGCGCGAGCGGCTGAAGCCGGGGAAAACGGCGACGTTTCAGATCATCACCGTGTCTGACAGCCGTTGGGCCGTCTACAAACGAGGCGTGGATTTCATCCAGAAATACATCTTTCCGGGCGGCATGTTGCCCAGTCCGCGGATACTGCGCCAGCAGATCGAAAAGGCGGGCCTTGCGGTGGAGAAATCCATCGAGTTCGGCAAAAGCTATGACATCACGTTGCGCCGCTGGCACGAGACATTCAACCAGAAGTGGGATCAGATCGCGGCCTTGGGCTTTGACGAACGGTTCCGGCGTATGTGGAATTTTTACCTCACTTCCTGTGCAGCGACTTTTGACAGTGGAAATTGTGACGTGACGCAGATTACGGTTCGTAAACCGGGCTGAGCATTGCCCGGACTTCAAGGAGACGCTTCATGCCCACCGCCGCACGTCTTGTTGCTGCTGTCTGTCTGGCCATTCTGGGCTGGGTTCTGTCCGAGGTGATCCGTCCGCTCATGCCCGAGGGCACTGATTTCGGTTGGTTCAACGAGGTCAACGCGCTCATCGGTTTTTGTGTCGGCTGGGGCGTGGTGGGCAAACGGGCGGGCAGGGGTCTGGTTGCGGCCATCAACAATGGTGTGACGGGCACGGCGGTCCTGATCATGTGGGGGCTGGGCCTGCATGCGTCCTATGAGATGTTCCGCCTCGCGATGCGCAACCGGTACGATGGTGCCGTGGAGGCGGTGATCGGGATCTTTGTCATCGCGTCCGAATTCGGGGTTATGATCGCAACCGCCCCGGTGCTGATCGTGGCGACCATCGGCGCGATCATCGCAGGGCTGATCGCGGATTTCGCCGCGCAGCGCTGGCGCTGAGTTCCGTGGGCCGAACGCTTTTTTTCTATGGCTCGTTGCGATATCGCCCGTTGCTCGAGATCGTGCTGGGGCCCGACCGCTCCGAGCGGCCCATACGGGCGGCAGTCCTGGAAGGTTACGCCGCGCGAGCCGTCAAGGAAGGACCATTTCCCACCTTGCTGATGCAACAGGGGGCCTGTGCCGAGGGGCTCGTGGTATCGGAACTCAGCGATGAGGATATTGCGCGGCTTGATTTCTACGAGGGCGGATTTGACTATGATCTGGTTCCCGTCACGCTGAAAAGCGGTGAGGCGGCAGAGGTTTACGTATCACCCCCCGGCAGGTGGACTGCGCTGGCCCCTTGGGATCTGGGTGTCTGGGGTGATGCATGGGGCGAGATGTCGTGCCACGCGGCGCGCGAGGTCATGGGATATTTCGGCCAACGCACGGCGGCGCAGGTGGCGGTGATGTTTCCGCAGATCCGCGCGCGGGCATGGTCGCGTGTGCTTGCGGGTCGGCAGACATCGGGCCAGGTGGTGTTCGAGGGCGCGCTCGACATCAAGCGGCAACACCGCGCCTATGCAGGTTTCTTCGCGCTCGACGAGATCACGCTGCGCCATGAACGGTTCGACGGCAGCATGTCCGAGGTTTTGCAGCGGTCGTATTTCGTGGGCTGTGACGCGGCGCTGGTGCTGCCCTATGATCCCGTGCGGGACCGGGTGCTGATGATCGAACAGATGCGGGTCGGTCCCTTCGGGCGCGGCGACCCCGAAATATGGCACCTTGAACCCATCGCAGGCCGGATCGATCCCGGCGAGACCCCTGAGCAGACCGCGCACCGCGAGGCGTTCGAAGAGGCAGGCGTGCAGCTGGATCGCCTTGAAACTGTCGCGCGCTGCTATGCGAGTCCCGGCAATGCGACTGATTTCTTTCATATTTTCGTGGGGCTGACGGCCCTTCCTGACGGTGTCGAGGGCATCCACGGCCTTCCTGCCGAAGCGGAGGACATACGCTCGCGCGTCATTTCATTTGAGCATTTCCTCGAGATGGCCGAAGATCAGCGCACCGCCAACACGCCGCTGGCGCTGCTGGCTTATTGGCTTGCCCATCACCGAACGCGGTTGAGGTCCTGATGCGGCGCGGGTAAACCGAGACTGACCAACCCGAAGGGAGCCTGATATGCATGTAGCGCGCGATTTGGAACAAGCAGTGGGCAACACGCCCCTCATCAGGCTGCGGCAAGCCAGCGAGGCAACGGGCTGCGAGATCCTAGGCAAGGCCGAGTTCATGAATCCCGGTCAGTCGGTGAAGGACCGCGCGGCACTCTACATCATCCGCGACGCGATTGCGCGGGGCGATCTGAAACCCGGCGGGACGATCGTGGAAGGAACCGCAGGCAATACCGGTATCGGGCTTGCGCTTGTCGGGGCGTCCATGGGGTTCAAGACGGTCATCGTCATCCCCGAGACGCAATCGGAAGAGAAAAAGGACATGCTTCGGCTGGCCGGTGCGACGCTGGTGCAGGTGCCCGCGGCGCCTTATCGCAACCCCAACAACTTCGTGCACTATTCCGAACGGCTGGCGAATGAGCTTGCCCGGACCACCAACGATGGCGTGATCTGGGCCAACCAGTTCGACAATGTGGCCAACCGGCAGGCGCATGTGGAAACGACCGGTCCCGAGATATGGGAGCAGACGGATGGCAAGGTCGATGGCTTCATCTGTGCGGTGGGCTCTGGCGGGACGTTGGCGGGCACGGCGATGGCCCTGCAGCCCAAGGGCGTGAAAATCGGCATTGCCGATCCCGACGGCGCGGCGCTTTATCATTATTACACCAAGGGCGAACTGGCGATGGAGGGCAGCTCGATCGCCGAAGGCATCGGGCAGGTGCGCATCACCAAGAACCTGGAAGGGTTCAAGCCCGATTTCGCCTGCAACATCCCCGACGCCGAGGCGCTGCCGGTGGTGTTCGACATGCTTGAGCACGAGGGCCTGTGTCTGGGCGCCTCGTCGGGCATCAATGTTGCGGGGGCCATGCGCATGGCGCAAGAGATGGGGCCGGGTCACACTATCGTGACGATCCTGTGCGACTTTGGCACGCGCTATCAGTCGAAATTGTTCAACCCCGCCTTCCTGAAGGAAAAAGGCCTGCCGGTTCCGGGGTGGCTCGACCATGAGCCCCTCGAAATGCCATCGGTGTTCGAGGACGTATGACCCCGCGGATCGGCCGTTGGCGCGCAGTTTTCGCGGCGCTGATCGGGGTTTGGCTCATCTGGGCCGCGGCGGCGCTGGCGCAGGAACTGCCCGGCATCGACATGGCCGCCTGGCAGTCCGTGGCCGATCGTGCGGAAACTGCCGTAGACAACCCTGACACAAGCGATGCGACACTTGAGGCCCTGCGCGCGCGGTTGGCCGACTTCCGCGAGCGGTTCGAGGCGGCGCGCAGCGTCAATTCCACCCGCATCAACAGCCTGCGCGATCAGATTGCACTTTTGGGGGCGTCCCCAAAGGAGGAGGACGCCGCCCCCGAGGCTGCGGACGTCGCGGCCAAACGCAAGGAGCTAGAAGATCAGCTGGCCGAGTTTTTGGCACCGGTACAGGTCGCCGAAGCGGCCTATGCCCGGGCCGACGGCCTGGTGAGCGAGATAGATACGATCGTCCGCAGCCGCCAGACCGAGGCACTTCTAGAAGTGGTGGAGACGCCGCTGAACCCGGTCTATTGGCCGACGGCGATGACTGCACTTGACACGGCCATCGCGGAATTGTGGATATCCGCTTCGCCGTCTCTGGCTGAACGCAGGGCTGCCATTTTGCGGCAGAACCTGCCGATCATCCTGGTCGCGACAGTCGCGGGCATCGTGCTGATGCTGCGGGGGCGGCGGTGGGCTTCGTTGATCGTGGCGCGGCTGACGCGGGCGGGCGCGCGCGGGCTTGGGATCTGGCGTTTCGTTGTGTCGTTGTTGCGGATCGTCTTGCCGTTGGTGGGCCTGTGGCTGCTGTCGTATGCAGCGCAGAAAACCGGGTATCTCGGGCCGCGTGGCGACAGGATGATGCAGCTCATTCCCATTTTGGGCGGCATCATGCTTGGCTTCAGGTGGGTGTCCGAACAGGTCTTTGCCCGCGAGGATGAATTCGCGCTGTTGCCGTTGCAGCAAAGGGACCGGGCAGGTGCACGTTTCCTGGTGGGCTTGATTACGATTCTGCTCATCGGCAACACTGTCCTGCTGCAAATCCTTGAACTTGACGAGGCGGGCACGGCCGCCAGGACGGTTGTGACGTTCCCCTTCACTGTGACGATCAGTTACGCGGTTTTCCAACTGGGCAGGCTCTTGCGTCGGTTCGGGATCGACACGGTCGAGCAAGAGGACGAAGAAACCACCCGCGCCGGGACGCTGGGGCGGCTGGTACGGTCGCTTGGTACCGCGTCCATGGCGGTGGCGATCGCGGCTCCGCTGCTGCAGGCGGCCGGCTATAACAACGCCAGCGAATTCGTGTTGCATCCGTCCGTGGTCACGCTGGCGCTTCTGGGGCTTGTGCTGGCGCTCCAGCGGTTCAGCGCGGATGTGTATGGCGCAATCACCGGTAGGGGAAAGGCCGCGCGCGAGGCGCTTATGCCGATCTTCTTTGGGCTGATCCTTTTGATCCTGGTGATGCCGGTGCTGGCGCTGGTCTGGGGCGCGCGGATGACCGATCTGACAGAGATCTGGGCGGCCTTCCGCCGCGGCTTTGCCATCGGAGAATCGCGCATTTCGCCGACTGATTTTCTGACCTTTGCGCTGATCTTCACCGGAGGCTATCTTGCCACCCGGCTCGCCCAGGGGGCGCTGAAATCGAATGTTCTACCCAAGACCAAGATCGACAAGGGCGGGCAGAATGCCATCGTGTCGGGGCTGGGGTATGTCGGGATTTTCCTGGCTGCGGTGGCGGCCATCACGGGGGCGGGCATCGACCTGAGCTCGATCGCCATTGTCGCCGGTGCGCTTTCGGTCGGTATCGGTTTCGGCCTTCAGACGGTGGTATCGAATTTCGTCTCCGGGATCATCCTGCTGATCGAACGCCCGATTTCCGAGGGCGATTGGATCGAGGTTGGCGGCAACATGGGCTATGTGCGCGACATTTCAGTCCGCTCCACCCGGATCGAGACGTTCGACCGCACGGATGTCATCGTGCCCAACGCCGACTTGGTCAGCGGCACGGTCACCAATTACACCCGCGGCAACACAGTGGGACGGGTCATCGTGCCCGTCGGCGTCGCCTATGGCACCGATACCAAGCGGGTCGAGAAAATCCTCCAGGAGATCGCCAACGAGCATCCCATGGCCCTGTCCAACCCGTCCCCCGCGGTGTTGTTTCTCAACTTTGGCGCCGATGCGCTGGAGTTCGAAGTCCGGATGTTCCTGCGCGACGTGAACTGGATGATGGCGGTCAAGAGCGACGTGAACCACGCCATCGCCAAACGCTTCGCCGAAGAAAATATCGAGATCCCCTTTGCCCAGCGGGACGTCTGGCTGCGCAACCCCGAGGTTCTGCATCCTACCAAGAGGTCAGAGGATACCGGGGCCGGGGATGACGCCGATACCGACAGACCCAGCACCGGAGAGGGCACATCGTGACGCAGATGCTGTTTCGTGAGGATCCCTATCGGCGCGACGCGCAGGCGCGGGTCATGTCGCACACCGCCGAAGGGGGCATCGTGCTGGATGCGAGCCTTTTCTACCCCAAGGGCGGTGGACAGCCCGGCGACAGCGGATTGCTTGAATGGCAGGGGCGGCGGCTGTCGATTGCCACTGCCGTGAAGGGGGCAGGGGACGACATCGCCCTCGTCCCTGCGGAGCCAGCCGCTCTGCCGCCTGTGGGGGCGGTGGTGTCGCAACACCTCGATTGGGACCGCAGGCATCGTCACATGCGCGTCCACACCGCGCTGCATCTGCTGTCCGTGGTCGTGCCTTTCGGCGTGACCGGCGGCTCTATTTCGGCCACCCACGGGCGCCTTGATTTCGACATGCCAGACGCCCCCCAGGATCGTGATGCCATCGAAGAGGCGTTGAACGCCTACGTGGAACAGGACGCGCGGGTCAGCGACGGCTGGATCACCCAGGCGGAACTGGATGCCGCGCCGGAACTGGTCAAGACGATGGCGGTCAAACCCCCGCGCGGCGCAGGCGATATCCGCTTGGTTCGGATCGGCGAGGAACGCGACTGGATCGATCTGCAACCCTGCGGTGGCACCCATGTGGCACGCACCGGAGAGATCGGCGCTCTGCGGCTCGGCAAGATCGAGAAAAAGGGCAGGATGAACCGCCGGATCTATGTCCATCTCGACAGTTAGGGATCATGGAAACTTGGCGCATTTCGGGGTTGCGCACCAAAGCCCAGTGTTGGTAAAGAGCAGCCTACGGACAGGTGGCCGAGTGGTCGAAGGCGCACGCCTGGAAAGTGTGTAGGCGGGAGACCGTCTCCAGGGTTCGAATCCCTGTCTGTCCGCCACCCACCCCAGTCTCTGTCAGCACAGCCGATATTTCCCTGTTTTATCCCGACTTTCCGGGGTGTTGCGCTGTGCCATCTGTGTGGGAGACACCTGTGAGCCAGTCGATCAGGGCCAAATCCCTCGACCGTCTCTGCGGCCCGCATCACGCGCTTCGGTTAGGCCTGATTTTCCCTGCTAACAGGGAATTAACAGGGAAATTTTGTTAAAACAGCCCGATCTGGCCCAAATCACCCTCCGATAACCGCCAAATATCAATGTGTTACGAATGATTTCCCTACGCAAATTAACAGGGAACTTTTTCGCCGTTAACAGGGACCTTTTTCAAGGGAAACAGGGAATGAGGCATGCAAGTCAGGGATGGTTCAGATCCTGGCTGAACCCGTAAATCCGCGCCTGCATATCCCAGTCGAGCGGGATCGGTTTGCGGATGATCTTTTCCAGGGTCAGTTCTGGCGGTTGGCTGCCAAAGAGGATTGCTTTCTGGATCTTGGGCGCGAGGAAGGCGAGCTGGGCTCGGGTCCGTACATATGATTCAGAGTGGCTGGTTGCGGCGGCGATGTCGCTCAA
>JBFFQZ010000055.1:0-12826 GCA_041573235.1 Sulfitobacter sp.
CTTGGCATCCGGCTCACGCTCGTTTTCAAGCATGTCCTTGATCAGGTAGATGCGCCCGCGCGGGCTGTCCAATTCGTCACCCAGCACCTGGTAGGTCGGACAGGTCGCGGTGCAAAAGCCGCAGTGCACGCAGGCGCGCAGGATTTCGTTGGCCCGTGCCGTGCCCGGATCCTTCAGCTGTTCTTCGGTAAAAGCCGTCTGCATCTTATTCCCCTTAGCCCGCGATCAGACTGGCACTGGCCAGCCCGAACCACGGTGCCGTTGTCCCGATTGCACCCATCACGGCGGTCCAGCGCCGCATCCGGAGCCCTTGATCCATCTGGCGCAGCGCGCGTGCGCCATAGGCCAGAACGCCGATCCAACCGCCCCAGATAAACACCATCGCAGCGCCCGTCACCAACAGGTTCCGCCCCCAAAGATCCGCCAGACCATAGCGCAACATCAACCCCGTCGCGGCGCAAAGCGTCGTGAACAGCGCCAGACGCCGGAATGCCCGAGCAGAGTGGCCGGCCCGTGTCAGCGCGTGAAACGCCAGCGGCCCACCGACGAATATCAGGATGAAAAGAATGACATGGCTCACCCCATCAAACCTGCATTCAGGACCCCGCGAGGGTCGAACCGCGCCCGAAGTCCTGCCGTCAGCCGCGCGACCCCCGCCGCTTCAGGCTGAAACCGCGGTTGGCCGGTGCCGCGCACCAGCGTGGCGTGGCCATCATAGTTGCCCAGCCGATCCCGCAGATCCCGCCCTTCGGCCAGCCGCATCCAGATGAGGCCCCCGGCCCAGTCGTACATCACCGCCTCGGCCCTGGCCCGCCCCGCGATGTCCGGCCCGTCAGAAGGCTTGCACGATACGCGCCATACATCACCAGGCACATCCGCAAAAGCTGTCACATCACGCCAGGCTGCCCAGCGCGCCATGCTCTGCTCAGCCGTGTCCACGGTTATCTCGACCGGAGCCAGCAGCGCCTTCAGCTTTTCGGCGCGATACGCGATCGAGGGCGCAAACCCCTCGATGCGCAACAGCGTCACGCCCTTGACCGGATCATGGGCCGCGCCTGTGATCTCATACGGGCTGCCCAGCGCGCTGGCCATCGCGGCAACCGCCTGCACATCGCTCAGCCCGTGCAGCACAAGCGTCGCCTCCGTCTCGGGGCAGGGCAGCGTTTTCAACGAAACCTCGGTCAGAACGCCCAGCGTCCCATGCGCACCCGCCATCAGCTTGACGAGGTCATAGCCTGTAACGTTCTTCATCACCCGGCCGCCGTTCTTAACGATCTGGCCCGCCCCGTCGACATAGCGCACACCAAGCAGGAAATCCCGCGCCGCCCCGACAGAGATCCGCCTTGGCCCGCTGACGTTCGCGGCCATCACACCGCCGATGGTCGGTGTACCGTCCGTGCCCATGAGCGGGCGGTGATCCATCGGCTCGAACGCGAGGCGCTGGTTTTCGCGGGCCAACGCCGCCTCGATCTCGGCAACCGGCGTTCCCGCCTGTGCCACGAGGGTCATCGCCCCCGGTTCGTAGAGCGTGATGCCGGACATCGCCTGCGTGCTGACCGGGTCGCCCGCGCATTCGATGCCACGGGTGCCACCGCCACGGATGGAAAGAGGTCCGGAAGCGCCCTTGATCAGGTCCGCGAGAGCCGTTTCGTTTTCTGGTCTGTGCATTGTCATTCCGCGGCCATCGTCGGCTGACGCCGCGCCTCCGACGAATCCAGCGGGAACACCTTTGCCGGGTTGAGCAGCCATTTCGCATCGAACACATCCTTGACGGCCATCTGCGCCTCCAGATCAGCCGCCGCGTATTGCACGTGCATCAGGTCGCGTTTTTCGATGCCCACGCCGTGTTCTCCGGTCAGGCACCCCCCCACCTCGACGCACAGACGCAGGATATCGGCGCCGAAAGCTTCGCATAGCTCCAGATCGCCGGGCTTGTTTGCGTCGAACAGGATCAGCGGGTGCATGTTGCCATCGCCCGCGTGGAACACATTACCCACCTTCAGACCGTATTCATCGGACATCTCGCCGATCCGGCGCAGCACATAGGGCAGTGACGAAACCGGGATCGTGCCATCAAGGCACATGTAGTCGTTGATCTGCCCCATCGCCCCAAAGGCGGATTTCCGGCCCAGCCAGATCGCCGCCGACTCCTCGGCCGATCGGCTCTCGCGCAGTTCGACCGGGTTATGCTTGCGCGCGATCTCCATGATCAGGCCCAGCTGATGGTCGATCTCGGCGTCCGATCCCTCGACCTCGACGATCAGGAGCGCCTCGCACATCGGATAGCCCGCATGGGCAAACGCTTCGGTCGCCTCGATACAGGGGCGGTCCATGAATTCAATCGCAACAGGCAGAACGCCGGCCTTGATGATGTCGGACACACAGGCGCCCGCGACCTCGTTGTCATCAAACCCCATCAGAACGGGCCGGGCGCCTTCGGGTTTGTGCAGGATGCGCAGCGTCGCCTCTGTCACCACGCCCAACTGCCCCTCGGAGCCACAGATCAGCCCCAGCAGATCAAGCCCGCCGGCGTCGAGATGCGCGCCCCCGATCTCGACCACTTCACCATCCATCATCACCATCTTGACGCCCATCAGGTTGTTGGTGGTCACGCCATACTTGAGGCAATGCGCCCCGCCCGAGTTCATCGCAATGTTGCCCGCGATGGCACAGGCAAGCTGGCTCGACGGGTCCGGCGCATAAAAGAATCCGTCTTCCTCCACGGCGCCCGTCACGCTGAGGTTGGTGCGGCCGGACTGCACCCGGATAATGCGGTTGTCGTAATCGGTTTCCAGCACGTCATTCATGCGCGCGACGCCCAGGATCACGCAGTCCGCCGTCGGCAAGGCGCCCCCCGCAAGCGAGGTGCCAGAGCCGCGCGGGACTACCGGCACGCCTTCCTCGTAGCAGATGCGCAAAACCGCCGAGACTTCTTCGGTGGTGGAAGGCAGGACCGCAACCATCGGCGCACAGCGATAGGCGGTCAGCGCGTCGCACTCATATGCGTGCGTCTCACGCGCATCGTGGATCACGGCGTCCTGCGGGAGCACGCCGCTCAACCGCTCGACGACACGGGCCTTGCGCGCGATGATGGACGCATTCGGGATCGGCATTTCCATGGCGGCGTTCCTTCCTGCCAGCAGGCAAATTCAACATTGGTAAAATAATATTACCAATTTATCGTCAACACAAGCCTCTTCACGGAATTCCGCAGATCCCTAGCCTGACAGTGCAGCGGGCCATTTGGTGCGCGCGGACATCTCGGGCGGTCGCCGATTGGTGAAATCGAACCGATCAAGGGCGTCCACATAGCGTTTCACCAACTCGATCTGGAAGCGGATCTCGTGCGAGCGGTCCGCGATGCGTCGTGAAAACGCCTGATCCAGCTTTGCGGAGGACAGCAGTTGTTCGTCAGCAGTGCTGCACAGGTTCAAGAGCGGCAAGCCGATATCGGCGAGAACCAGCGTTGCCAGTCGTTCCTGATGGTCGGCCAACGGGTTGTCCATCTTCAGGTCCGGGTGAAAGGCGTTCTGTATCCCGCCAATCAACAGCTTGAACCGCAGGATGACCGACACCATGCCATCCGGCGCCTTGGTCGTCATCATGTGCACACCGGCCAGGATCAATCCATTCGTCTCTATGACGTACTCGGGCATCGCGAGCACCTTGGTGTCCGTTGTCATCCGTGCGAGGCAATCGCGCAGACCCTCGGCGACCTTTTCCTCGAACACTTCCTCGACGCCACATGTCCCGGTAAAAGATGTCCGGTTGCGAAACCGGGCCGCCTGCACCTCACAAGATCTGACCAGCACCGGCTTACCTTCTGGGGCGAATATATTGACGACAAATCGGCGCTGCCCGTCTTCGACCTGCTGTTCGCCTTCGACTATACTCATTTCCATTTGAATACCTATAAACTTGCCTCGTGTTTATTCGGGAATAATCAAAACGTGTTGACAGTAGGTAAACAGGAAACCAGTCCATCACATCATTGGAAATGTCACGCCCCCGCTCCTAAATACGCAAAACTCTTGTAAATTTTCTTGACGCTTCATGAAAATACCGGATGATCTCGCCACACGCTCGGCGGGAATTCAGGGGAGCCATACGTGACTGAATCGGTTGAAGAGAACCTGACGATCATCGGCATCGGATCGTCGGCAGGCGGACTCGAGGCCATTCGCGAACTGGTCAGCACCCTGCCCGAAGACCTGCCGGTAAGTTATGTCGTGGTGCAGCACATGTCGCCGCACCACAAGAGCCTGATGACCGAACTCGTCGCCCGCCAGACCCGGCTGACCGTCCAGGACGTCACCGACGGGGTAACGCCGGAAAGGAACGTGATATACATCACCCCGCCGCGCACCGATATTCTGTTTGAAGATGGCAAGCTGCGCCTGACCGACCCCAGCCCTGAACCGGCCTCGCCCAAACCTTCGGTCGACCGGTTTCTGACCAGCCTGGCGGACGAGTACGGTGAAAAGACGGTGGCGATCATCCTGTCGGGCACTGGCAGCGATGGATCCTACGGTGTGCAGGCCGTACGCGAGGCGGGCGGCATCACCATCGCACAGGACAACGAATCGGCCAAATATGACGGGATGCCCCACAACGCAGTGCAGACCGGGTGCATCGACCTGATCCTGCCCCCCGCCGACATCGGCACCCACCTTCAAAAGATATTATCTTCGCCGCGCGATTTCGGCGAATTCCGAAAGGGCGAACTGTTCGAGAGCCCGGTGTCGGACCTGTTGCAGATCCTGCTGGCCCGCACCCGCGTCGATTTCCGCGAATACAAGCAGGCCACGATCAACCGCGGTATCGAACGGCAGATGGTCGCGCTGGGGATCAACGCGCAGGAAGAATACACGCAGTTCTGCCGCACCAACCCGCACGCCCTTGATGCGCTGTTCAAGGATCTTCTGATCTCGGTCACCCGGTTTTTCCGGGACAAGGAAGAATTCGAACAGCTTGGCGCGCTCTTGCCACAACTGGTCGAAGCACGCGATGGGGCGCCGCTGCGCATCTGGATCGCCGGCTGCGCCACGGGCGAAGAGGCCTATTCGATCGCCATGATGCTGAACGAGGCGCTCGGCGATCGGGAAAGCCAGCTCAAGAATTACGTCCAGATCTTTGCCACGGACATCGACAAGGACGCGCTTCAGGTCGCGCGGCGCGGCATCTACGGGATGTCGGCGCTCAATGAAATCCCAAAGGATCTGGCCGACAAATACATGATCCGGCAAAGCGATGGCGTGCGCGTTGTCGACAGCTTGCGCTCCGCTATCCTGTTTTCGGATCACAACGTCTGCCAGGACCCGCCTTTTCAGAAAATCGACCTGCTGTGCTGCCGCAACCTGCTGATCTATTTCGGCAATCCGCTGCAACACAAGGTCATGTCACGCTTTCACTACTCGCTTGCCAGCGACGGCCTGCTGTTCCTGGGCACCGCAGAAAGCGTGGCGGGCGCCGACGACATGTTCACACCTGAACGCCACTCGTCGCATATCTTCCGAAAACGCACACTGCGGGGCCAGAGCAAGCTGGCATATACAGGGCAACGCAACCCTTCCGTCGTGGCACGCCGGTCCGAACCCGACCGTTCGGACCGATCTACCGACCGCCACCTCTTCGAGGCACTGGCCGGCTCGCTTGGGGATAATTCGATCCTTGTGACCGCAGATTTCGCCATCGCCCGCGTCTACGGTGACATCAGCAAATACATCGAGATCAAGGCGACAAGCTCGCTCAGGATGCATCTGGATCTGCTGCGCAGCCCGCTGCGCGAAGAGGCGCGCAGCCTGGTGACCATCGCCTTGCGCAACAACGCCCACCGCTCGGGCGTCCGCCACCTGCTGAGCGAAACCGATCAGGCAGAGACCCGCATCGACGTCTATCCGATCATCGCCAAGGACATCGCCGAAAACGCGGCTCTTGTCGTTTTCACGCAACTGCCCGTGGACCCGATGAAGCAAAGCCGTTCTGCGCTGACAGACATCGGCGGCGAGGAAAACTCGGAAAGGATCATGGCGCTGGAGAGCGAAATCGCCACGACCCGCGAGGCTCTGCAACAAACCATCGAAGAGCTTGAAACCTCGAACGAGGAATTGCAGTCGCTCAATGAAGAGCTGCAATCGACCAACGAGGAACTGCAAGCCACGAACGAGGAACTTGAAACCTCGAACGAGGAACTGCAATCGACCAACGAGGAGCTGATCACCGTCAACGAAGAGCTTCAGGTGACCGCCGCCGAACTCTCCGGCCGCACGGGTGAGTTGACCAGCGTCATCGAAAGCACGCCCCTTGCGATCATCGTGATGGACAACGCGCTCCAGATTTCCCAAGCGACGAATGCCGCCGCCAAGCGGTTCAGTATCCGCCGCCCGATCTCGAACCCGCACATCAGCCAATGCGTCCTGCCCGAAGGATATCCCAGCCTCGCGCCGATCTGCTCGGAAGCGCTGAAAGTGGGAGAAACGGTGTCCGCCGAGTTCAACTCGAACGACACCCGCGTGCTGCTGACCTGTTCGCCCTATTTCAACATTCACGGCCAAATCCTTGGCGTGACGATGGTGGTTACCGAATTTCCGGGCCTCGCCCGCGAGATGGAACTTCTGCTCAACAACTCAAAGATTTATGTCACACACTATACTCCCGACGGCACGATCCTGCGGGTTTCGGAACGGGCCGCGCATGCGTTGGGCCTGAGGCGGGACGACGTGCTGGGGCGCAACATCTATGACCTGCACAACAAGGAAACCGCGGATCATATCCGCGCGGTAAGCCGCGAGCTGCTGTTTGGGCGAAACGACATGACCACAACGAGCTATAAAGTCGAGCCTCCGGACGGACCTCCGATCTGGCTGAACGTGGACAAGGTCGCCTATGCGCACCAGAACGAACAGCAGCCTACGATCTATGCCGTCGGGATGGACGTATCGGATGTGGTCAAGGCCAAGGAAGACGCACAGCACCTGCTGGAGCAGATGCGGCTGCTTCAGGACATGGCGAGTGTCGGCTATTGGTCTGTCGATCTGGTCGGCGAGAAAATCCACTGGTCCAAGGAGGTCTACCGCATCCACGGCATTCCCCAGGACCAGCCGGAGCCTGCGTTGGCCGACGCGATCGGCTGCTATCACCCCGACGATCAGGCCGACGTCACCGAAGCCGTTCAAAAGACGATCGAAACCGGCGAAAGCTTCCGCTTCACCAAGCGGATCATTCAGACCGATGCGACAGAGGTCACGGTGGAAAGCCATGGCATCGCGGTCAAGGACGACGACGGAACCGTGACCCGCATCATCGGAGTGTTTCGCCTGACCGAATAGCAGCCATGCGCGCATGTCACTGGTCATGGAAGGCCCACCCCCATAGACAGGGCACATGATCTGGATCGACCGCCTCTCCATTCTCACGCCGCTCGATGGGCTGGCGCTTGCGCTGCTCGTGATCCTCTGGGCCGGGATCGGCTGGCGAATCGAGAATCCTGCCGCGCGCGCGCCCTCGACGTCGTCGATCATGGCCAACTACCGCCGCGAATGGATGCGCCAGATGATCGCGCGCGAGGTGCGCATTTTCGACGCCCAGACCATCGCGACCCTGCGCCAGGGAACGTCGTTTCTGGCCTCGACCAGCGTTATTGCGATCGGCGGGACGCTGGCACTGATCGGCAACGCCGAACAGGTTGCGGGCGTTGCGGCAGATCTGACCGCGACGCGTGACCCCGCCATCGTATGGGAGGTCAAGTTGTTGGTCGTGGTCGCATTTCTGACCAATGCCTTTCTGAAATTCATCTGGTCGAACAGGCTTTTCGGCTATTGCTCGGTGCTTGTGGCGGCGTCCCCCAATGATCCGGCGGCTCCGAAAGCACTGGTCTACGCCCGCAAGGCGGCAGATCTGAACATAGCAGCCGCCCGCAGCTATAACCGGGGCCTGCGCGCGATTTACTTTGCCCTGGCCGCCGTTGCATGGCTGGCAGGCGCGCCCGCGCTCATCTTGGCCGGATTTGTTACGTTCGGTGTCATCTGGCGGCGGGAATTCGCCTCCCAGTCGCGCCGTGCGCTCTTGGATCAGCAGTGATTGCCCCCTATATCTCGACAAAGAGACCTTTGGTGTCAGAGATGATTAGAACAAGCCTTATTTTCCTGGCCCTGATGGCGGCTCCCGCCTTTGCCGAGCCGCCTCAGGTCGCCAGCGTGACCGTATCCCGGAGCGGAGGCGGCTTTACCTTCAGCGTGACGATTGCGCATCCCGATACGGGTTGGGATCATTATGTGGATTCCTGGCGGGTCACCGATCTGGACGGCAATGTGCTGGGCGAACGCAAGCTGGCCCATCCGCATGTGGATGAACAGCCCTTCACGCGCTCGCTGTCGGGTGTGTTCATTCCCGATTCCGTGGACACGGTCGTGATCGAAGCCCATGACACCGTCAGCGGCTGGGGTGAACAGGTTCAGCAGGTGAAGATCCGCTAGGATCAAGGTCTGCGCCAGCGCTGAGACAGCAGGTGTTTCAGACCCTGTGGTACGGCCCGCCAGACAGAATCGATGCAGCGCGGTACAACTGCTCTGACAGCATGACCCGAACCAGCATATGCGGCCAGACCATCGCACCGAAGGACAGCAGATGGTCGGCCTCGTCGCGCAGACCGGGATCAATCCCGTCTGCCCCCCCGATCACGAACGCAAGATCGCTGCGCCCCGCATCGCGCCAGCCTTCCAGGCGTCGCGCGAACTTGGGCGAGCTTTCGATCGTGCCGCGTTCATCCAGCGCACAGATCACCGCGCCCTGCGGCACCGCGCGGCGCAGCAACGACGCCTGCCCAGACATGCCACCGCCCTTGCGATCATCCACCTCGACAACGGAAACCGGCCCAAGGGACAAGCCCCGGCCGGTTTTTTCGAAACGGTTCAGATAATCGTCGATAATCAGCTTTTCCGGCCCGGCACGCAGCCGACCGACGGCACATATCTGCACCTTCATGCGTGATCAGGACGCAGCTTCGCCTTGCGGCTGCCACATCTTTTCAAGCTGGTAGAATTCGCGGACTTCGGGCCGGAACACATGAACGATCACGTCGCCTGTATCGATCAGCACCCAGTCCCCCGTGTCCTTACCTTCGACACGCACCGCGTGGCCGTACTCATCCTTCACACGCTGGGCAAGCTTTTCGGAGATCGCGCTGACCTGACGGGTGGAACGGCCTGAACAGATGATCATGTAATCACCGATCTCGGTCTTTCCGCGCAGGTCGATCTGCACGATATCTTCGGCCTTGTCGTCATTGAGAGAGGAAAGAATCGTCGCCAGAAGCAGCTCGCTTGTGGCTTTTTTTCTGGCGCCTGCCATTACGACTGCGCCGGTGACCGCAGGCATGCCTGCGTGAGATTGCATAGACAGGACATTGTCCTCCTTCTGGCGCGCCGCCGGGCCCCCGGCGCTGGGGATACTCACAGAGTAACAACGCAAGCGTCATATTTCAATGACAGGGGTCCGACAAGTCACATTACCAACCTTCTCGCGTGGCAATCGTGACGCAGTCCTGATCGGCCAGGGCCAAGAAGCGCCCCGCGGTCGTTCAGCTGTCGTCCAGCATCCGCACTTCGCGCTGCGGGAACGGGATCGAGATGCCGTGTTCGCGGAACGCATCCCACAGGGCGAGGTAGACATTGCCGCGAATATTGGTCAGCCCGCCCGTGGGGTCGCGAATCCAGAACCGCAGGATGTAATCCACACTGCTGTCACCGAAACCCACGATGTGACAGACCGGCGACTTGTTCTTCAGCACCCGGTCAACGCTCGCCGCCGCCTCGATCGCCAGCTTGCGCACCCGGTGGGGGTCGTCGGCATAGGCCGTGCCGAAATAGATATCGAGTCGGACAAAATCGTTCGAATGCGACCAATTCACCACCTGGCCCGTGATCAGGTCCTCGTTCGGGATCAGGTATTCCTTACCGTCCCGCGTCACCACCGACGCATAGCGCGCGCCCAGTGTCTGGATCCAACCAAAGGTCTCGCCGAGGCTGATCACATCGCCCGGCTTGATCGACTTGTCGATCAGGATGATCACCCCGGAGACGAGATTCGACACGACCTTCTGCAGACCGAAACCAAGGCCGACACCGATGGCGCCGGACAGCACCGCAAGCCCGGTCAGGTCGATGCCCACGGCCTTCACACCCATGTACAGGGCAAAGCCGTACATCGCCAGCTGCACGCCCTTGACCGCCAGCACCTGCATCGAGGGGCTGATGTCTTCGTTCTTTCGGATCGTGCTGGCCGTGGCCTGGCTGGCCACGCGCGCTATGGTCACAAGCGACCCGATCACCACGATGGCCGTGATCAGGGTCAGGACCGACAGCCGGAAGTCGCCCAGCTCAAGCGCCATCCCGTCCAGGAACCGCGCCACATCGTCCGACACGTTCAGGAAATACAGCGTCGCATAGATCCACAGCGACCATGTCACGATCCGGCGCAGTGGCCGGTTGCGCACAAGCTGCGCGGCAAAAGCGATCCCGACCCAAACAAGCGACAGCGACGCAGCCACCCCGATCAGATAAGATCGCGACGGCCAGGTGAGGTTCTGCATCACCGCATAGACCGCCCAGGCCAGCACCGAAAACCACATCAACCCCAAACGTCGCTTGATCTGCACGACCACGCGCAACTGCCACTTGGACCAACCTTCGCGCGTCCGGACCCATCGTTGCAGCAGGTTGCCCGAACTGCGGTGCAGCGCCCACGCCACAAGCGCCAGCACCACGACGATGATCACCTGGTTCTGCCGCCAGCCCGGCTCGATCACGCCAGCGAAAAAGCCCATCACATTCGCCCAGAGCTCCTGCAAGGACACAAGGAATTCGGCAAACGGGTCAACAGGGTCTTGCATGGGCTCTCCTTTACAAGGAATCGTCGCATGAACCCCACAGTCCCGCAACCCTTGCAGCAGGCCCCAATGCGCTGTATCTGGTGCCGTATGACATACGTCTTCGATCAGACCGACCGCGCGCGGTTGCGCGAACGCTTTTTCGGCGCCACGCACACGGTGCTGGCACGGCTATAGACGTTGCCCAGCGCGGCCTCCGCGCAACGCCCGACTGACTTCAAAACATACCGAAGGGAGAGGACTCATGTCCCCCAAGACGCTCTATGATAAAATCTGGGACGCGCATGTCGCCCATGAAGCCGAAGATGGCACGTGCCTGTTGTACATCGACCGCCACCTCGTGCACGAAGTGACCAGCCCGCAGGCCTTTGAGGGTCTGCGCATGGCGGGGCGCATGGTACATGCGCCGGACAAGACGATCGCCGTGCCGGACCACAACGTCCCCACGACGCTGGACCGCGCCAACGCCGCGACCATGACCGAAGACAGCCGCATCCAGGTCGAAGCGCTCGACAAGAACGCCAAGGATTTCGGCATCCACTACTATCCCGTGTCTGACGTGCGGCAGGGCATCGTGCACATCGTCGGCCCCGAACAGGGCTGGACCCTGCCCGGCATGACCGTGGTCTGCGGCGACAGCCACACCGCCACGCACGGGGCCTTCGGCGCACTGGCGCACGGTATCGGCACGTCAGAGGTCGAACACGTGCTGGCCACGCAAACGCTGATCCAGAAGAAATCAAAGAACATGAAGGTCGAGATCACCGGCAAGCTGCGCCCCGGTGTGACCGCCAAGGACATCACCCTCAGCGTGATCGGCGCCACCGGCACGGCGGGCGGCACCGGTTATGTCATCGAGTACTGTGGCGAAGCGATCCGCGACCTCAGCATGGAAGGCCGCATGACCGTCTGCAACATGGCCATCGAAGGTGGCGCGCGCGCAGGCCTGATCGCGCCAGACGAAAAAACCTATGAATATTGCATGGGCCGTCCCCATGCGCCGAAGGGCGCCCAGTGGGAAGCCGCGCTGGCGTGGTGGAAGACACTGTTCTCTGACGAGGACGCCCATTGGGACAAGGTCATCACCCTCAAGGGCGAAGACATCGCGCCGGTCGTGACCTGGGGCACCTCGCCCGAGGACGTGCTGCCCATCACCGCTTCCGTACCCGCGCCGACCGATTTTGAAGGTGGCAAGGTTGGTGCGGCGCAACGCGCGTTGGACTACATGGGTCTGACCGCAGGCACGCCGCTGCGCGAGGTCGAAATTGACACGGTCTTCATCGGTTCCTGCACCAACGGCCGGATCGAGGATCTGCGCGCTGCGGCCGCGATCCTCAAGGGCAAGAAGATCAAGGAAGGCATACGGGCCATGGTTGTGCCAGGCTCGGGACTGGTGCGTGCGCAGGCCGAAGAGGAAGGGCTTGCCGATATCTTCAAGGACGCCGGTTTCGAGTGGCGCCTCGCGGGCTGCTCCATGTGTCTGGCGATGAACCCGGACCAGCTGGCGCCGGGCGAGCGCTGCGCGGCCACGTCGAACCGCAACTTCGAGGGCCGTCAGGGCCGGGGCGGACGCACCCACCTGATGAGCCCCGCCATGGCCGCCGCCGCAGCCGTGACCGGGCGGCTCACCGATGTCCGCGAGATGATGTGATGACCGGCACACCCCGGTGCGCGGTGCCTGGCGGGCGGTTCCGACCGGCGCCAAAGGCCCCACGCACCGGGGGCTGTGACAATCGTATGCCATGTTTGTGCACGGGTTGTGCACGGCCCTCATACCACCGAATTCAGGAGAGAATTCAGCCATGAACAAATTCACCACCCTCAGCGGCATCGCCGCACCCATGCCCCTGATCAACATCGACACGGACATGATCATCCCCAAGCAGTTCCTCAAGACCATCAAGCGATCGGGGCTGGGGGTGAACCTCTTTGACGAGATGC
>JBFFQZ010000056.1:0-12576 GCA_041573235.1 Sulfitobacter sp.
AAGACCAGAACCCGGCCCAGGCAATAACATTCACGATGGCAATAAGCTTTTGCATATCATCAACCTCTGGCCTGGATGGTTTCGTCAAACCCGCTCAATGATCTTCTCCCCGAACAATCCCTGCGGACGGAACACCAGGAACACCAGCGCCAGCATGTAGGCAAACCAGTTCTCCGTGGCACCGCCCAGGAATGGCGCGCCGATGAGGAACTCGAACAGCTTCTCGCCCACCCCGATGATCAGGCCCCCGACAATCGCCCCGGGGATCGACGTGAACCCGCCCAGCATCAGCACCGGCAACGCCTTCAGCGCGATCAGCGACAGCGAGAACTGCACGCCGGATTTCGCGCCCCACATGATCCCGGCGACCAGCGCCACGAAGCCCGCCAAAGACCACACCAGCACCCAGATGAAATTCAGCGACACCCCGACCGACAAGGCCGCCTGGTGGTCGTCCGCCACGGCCCGCATCGCGCGCCCCTGCTTGGTGTATTGCGCGAACATCACCAGCCCGATCACCAGAATGGCCGCCACGATGCTTGCCACGATGTCCAGGTTGCCTATGAAGAACCCATAGCCAAAGGCTTCATAGGTCATCTCGTCGATCCACAGGTTCAGCCCCTGTGGCAAACACACACCCTCCGCGGCACAGACGTTCAGCGCCTTCAACTCCGACCCCCACATGAGATCCGCCACCCCTTCGAGGAAATAGGCCAATCCAATGGTCGCCATGAACAGGATGATCGGCTCCTGTCCGACCAGATGCCGGAACACGAACCGCTGCACCGCCCAGGCCAGGGCGATCATCACGAACACCGTCAGTATGATCGCCAGGAAGGAATGCACCGACCATCCGAACTTGTGCACATCCGTGCCGAATATCGCGTTGATCAGATGCGAAAACGGCACCTGGCCGTTCTGAATGCCGACCAGTGTCATCGCCGCGAACAGCGCCATGACCCCCTGAGCATAGTTGAAAATTCCGCTCGCCTTGTAGATCAACACAAAACCAAGCGCCACGAGCGCATAAAGCACGCCCGCCATAAGCCCGTTGAGGAAAACCTCGATTGTAAAAGCCAGTTGTTCAGGCATCGTCAGATCCTCTTGTCTCTTTGGCTCTCGCCGCAGTCGTCTTGGTGCCCTCGGCATCCATCAGGGGCGCCTGAAACCGAACAGCCGCAGCAACCGGGCCGCGCACGAGCACCGCCGCGCCCGACAGCAGAGCAAAGGCGCGCCCGGAGCCTCGTGCCCCTTTCACCTGACGTCGATCAGTCATGCGCCACACCCAGATAGGCATCGATCACCTCCTGATTGTTACGCACATCATGAGGCGTCCCGTCGCCGATCTTGCGCCCGTAATCCATCACCACCACCCGGTCGCTCAGATCCATCACCACGCCCATGTCATGCTCGATCAGCGCGATCGTCGTGCCGAATTCATCATTCACATCCAGGATAAAGCGGCTCATGTCCTCTTTCTCCTCGACGTTCATCCCCGCCATCGGCTCATCGAGCAGCAACAAGGACGGCTCGGCGGCCAACGCCCGCGCCAGCTCGACCCGCTTTTTCAACCCATAGGGCAACCGCGCCACCGGGGTCTTCCGGATCGCCTGGATTTCGAGGAAATCGATGATCTTCTCCGCCACTTCGCGGTTCTCGACCTCTTCACGCTCGGCCTTTCCCTTCCACAGGGTCTGCGCCAGCATACCGGTCTTCATATGTGTCAGGCGTCCGGTCATGACATTGTCCAGAACGCTCATACCCTCGAAAAGGGCAATGTTCTGGAACGTCCGCGCAATCCCCTGCTCGGCCACCTGGAACGGCTTCATCGGCGGACGGCGGCTGCCCTTGTACCAGACCTCGCCCTCCTGCGGCACGTAGAACCCCGATATCACGTTGAGCATCGACGACTTCCCGGCCCCGTTCGGCCCGATGATCGCCCGGACCTCGCCCTCGCGAATGTCAAAGGAGATATCCTTGATCGCCTCGACACCGCCAAAACGCAGCGTGATGTTCTTCATCTCCATGACCACGGGGCCAATGGTGCGCCCGTCCTCTGTGACGTAGCTTTCCGTGTTGTCTTTCACACCGCTCCCCCTTGCACCGTTTTCTCCAGACCCGACATCTCCGCCCCCTCACGGGAAGGCGGGCGGGGCGTCGTTGCAGACGCGCGTCGCACGCCGTCCCTCATTCCGCAGCCATCTTGCGGGTATCGGCAAACACCTTGGCATCGCGTATTTCCAGCGTGGCGCGAATGCTGCCCTTGCGCCCGTCCTCATAGGTCACTTCCGTCTCGGTCGCGATTGTCTTCGACCCGTCATAGAGCGCGGTGATGATGTCGTGGTATTTCTCGCCGATGACCTTGCGGCGCACCTTGCGGGTCCGCGTAAGCTCTCCGTCGTCCGCATCGAGTTCCTTGTGCAGCACGACGAAGCGGTGCACCTGGCAGCCCGACAGCATCTCGTCCTCGGCGATGCTCGCGTTGACTCCCTCCACATGGCTCTGGATCGTGTCCATGACCTGCGGATGGCGCGCCAGCTCCTGATAGGATGCATAGCCGATGTTGTTGCGCTCCGCCCAATTGCCGACCGCCGTCAGGTCGATGTTGATAAAGGCGGTGCATTCTTCCTTGCCGTTGCCAAAGACGACGGCTTCCAGGATGTTGGGAAAGAATTTCAGCTTGTTTTCAACGTATTTCGGCGCGAAGAGCGATCCGTCAGCCATCTGGCCCACGTCCTTGGCCCGGTCGATGATCCGCAGGTGTCCCGTGCCTTCCTCGATAAAGCCCGCGTCCCCCGTGGCCACCCATCCCTCTGGATCCTTGGTATCGGCGGTGCTCTCGGGGTTCTTGTAATACTCCACGAAAACGCCGGGCGAGCGATAGAACACCTCACCGTTCTCAGCGATTTTCAACTCCACGCCCGGGCAGGTCACCCCCACCGTGTCCGACCGCACCTCGCCGTCAGGCTGCGCGGTGATGAACACCGTGGCCTCGGTCTGACCGTAAAGCTGTTTCAGGTTGATCCCGAGACTGCGGTAGAAATCAAAGATCTCCGGCCCGATCGCCTCACCCGCAGTATAGCCCACGCGCACCCGGCTGAACCCCAGGGTATTCTTGAGCGGCCCATAGATGAACAGCTCGCCCAGCTTGTATTTCAACCGGTCGGCAAAGCCGACGTCCTTGCCGTCCAGAATCGCCGGCCCGACCTTGCGCGCATGCGCCATGAAATAATCGAACAGCTTCTTCTTGAAGCGGCTCGCGTCTTCCATGCGGATCATCACGTTTGTCAATTGCGTCTCGAACACCCGCGGCGGGGCAAAGTAATACGTCGGCCCGATCTCGCGCAGGTCCAGCTGCATCGTGTCCGCGCTTTCGGGACAGTTCGTGCAGAACCCCGTCCATAACGCCTGCCCGACAGAGAAGATGAAGTCACCGACCCAGGCCATCGGCAGATAGGCCAGGATGTCGTCGCTCTGACGCAGCTTGTCGAACTCGGAAGACGATTTCGCCGTCTCGATGATGTTGCGATTGGACAGGACGACGCCCTTGGGCTTGCCGGTGGTGCCGGAGGTGTACAGCATCACGCCGATGCTGTCGTAGTCCAGCTTCTCCTGCCGCGCTTCCAGCTCCTTGATGTGCTTGTCACGGGCCTTGCGGCCCATCTCCTGAACGGCCTGATACTGGTGCAGATGCCCGTGATCATACTTCCGCAGCCCGCGCGGATCGAGATAGATCATCCGCTCGAACTCGGGCAGCTCGTCCTTGACCTCGATGATCTTGTCGACCTGCTCCTGGTCCCCGACCACTGCAAACCGCGCGCCGCAGTGGTTCATCACATAGGCCATCTCTTCGGCGTTGGCATCCTGGTACAGGGGTACCGGTACGGCGCCGCACATCTCGGCGGCCATCATCGCCCAGTACAGATAGGGCCGGTTGCGACCGATGATCGCCACGAAGTCACCCTCATTCAGCCCCAACTCCATGAAGCCCAGCGCCAGCGCCTCGACCTCATCGCGGGTCTGCGACCATGTCCAGCTTTGCCAGATGCCGTATTCCTTTTCGCGATACGCAGGCGCATCGGCAAATTGACTTGCATTGCGGTGCAGCAATGCAGGTACGGACGTGGGCTGCCCCGCGGGGCTTGATGTCTCGGCCAAAATGTATCCTCCCCTGTCCCGCCTCACCGACGGGAAGATCGCTTACCGCGATTCAATATCCGCCGCAGAATGGCACGCTCAGCATCGGCGTCAACTTTTTCCTGAAGTTTTCCCAAACCTTACGAATTGTAACAAGCCTCATTCATCCTTTGACAGCCCCACCGGGCAGTGCAAACTGATCCCATGGAGCTGACAGACGAGCAGACAAAGACAATGACGATCGCAGGCCTGAACCTCATCGGGCAGGCCCTGTCGATCTATGACAACGACCTGCGCCTGGTGATCTGCAACGCTCCCTTTCAGGCCATGTTCGCCCTGCCCGATGCGCTGGTCACACCCGGCGCCAGCTTTCGCGACACCATCGCCCACCTCGTCACCCGTGGCGAATACGGCGAGGTCGCGGACCACGACGGCTTTGTCGAGGAACGCATCAGGCAGGCCCGCGCCTTCCGCCCGCACTACATGGAGCGCACCCGCGCCAATGGCCGCACCATCAGCGTCGAAGGCTCACCGCTTCCGGGTGGCGGCTGGGTCACCGTCTATACCGACATCTCGGCCTCCAAGGCACAGGAAGCGCTGCTGCGTGCCCGCTCGGACGCGCTCAGCGACCAGGTGCTCGCCCATACCGAACAGCTGCGCCAGACCAACCGCGAACTGGCCGCGATGATCACCACGCTGGAGGAAACCAAACGCCAGCTCACCGCCTCGGAAGCGCGCGCGCGGCTGACTACCGAAATGATGCCTGCCCACATCGCCCATGTCGACGCACAGGGCAATTACACCTATTCCAACCAGCGCCTGTCGACCATCATCCCCGGACGCCCCTCGGACATTCTGGGCCGACACATTCGCGATGTCCTGGGGCCCAGCACCCATGACAAGATCGGGGATGCACTGCACACCGCCTTTGGCGGCACATCTTCGGTGCAGGAATTCACCGATGAAACCAGCGCACGGCGCATCCGCGCGGCCTTTACCCCCGACCGCGTGGGCGGCGTGTACATCCTGTCGATGGATGTGACCGAAGAAACCCAGACCCGCGCCGCGCTGCAACAGACCCGCCGCCGAGCGCTTGCAGCGCAGATGATTTCGGGCCTCGCCCATGATTTCTCGAACCTGCTGACCATCATCCTCGGCCTGCAATCGCGGCTGGGCAGGCTGCCGGATCTGCCCGCCGATGCCGCGCCGCTGATCGAAGGGACGCTCGCCGCCGCCCGCCGCGGCGGTGCGCTGCTCAGCTCCATCGCCGAGGTCACCGACCCGCGCACCCTGCGCCCGGTCGCCACCGACATCCCCTCACTGATGCGCGATCTTGTCACGCTGGCCGAACCAACCCTGCCCAAGGCCATGACACTGACCCTCAACACGCCCGATATCGGTGCCGTGCTGCTGGACCGCGGCGTGGTGCAGGACAGCCTGCTCAACCTCATCCTGAACGCACGCGACGCTATGGGAACCAGCGGCGAAATCACCCTGACCGTGCGCCGCGTCCACGACACATGGATCGAATGGCAGGTCGCCGACACCGGGCCGGGTTTTTCCGCCCTCGCGCTCGAAAAAGGGCTCGATCCTTTCTTTACCACCAAGGGCAGCGAAGGGTCGGGCCTTGGCCTGCCGATGGTCTATGACATGACCAAACTGGCAGGCGGCGACCTGAGGCTGGCCAACGCGCAGCGCGGCGCCCGCGTGACGCTCCGCCTGCCCTACCGCGCGGCAGTCCCGGCGACGACGGGGCTGGTGCTGCTGGTCGAAGACCGCGACGACCTGCGCGCGCTGATGCGCGACATGCTGATGGACCTCGGCCATTCCGTGATCGAAGCCGCCAGCGCGGACGAGGCGACCGCCCTGCTCGCCGATCTGCCAGACATCGCGCTGATCCTCTCCGACATCCAGCTCGAGGGCGACGGGACCGGATCCGACCTGGCCAGGCGCCTGCCCTCGGGCAGCCCGCCGCTGATTCTCATGACTTCGCTGCCGCCCGACGCACCGCTGTTTCTCGAGGCGCAAAAACAGGCGCCCGTCCTGCGCAAGCCCTTTACCAAGGAAGATCTTGCCGCGCTCATCATCCCCAAAGAGGTCGCCGCCCAATGACCCGACCGCTCATCAGCATCCTCGACGACGAACCGGAAATCCGCACGCTGCTGTCGGACGTCCTGCAGGAAGCGGGGTACGACACGCAAAGCTTTGGCCGCGCCTCGGCGTTCGAGGCAGCTCTGGCCAAACGCACGCCCGATGTCTGCCTTGTGGACCTGTCGCTGCCCGATACCGACGGCCTGACGCTGGTGCACCGGCTGGCGCTGGAGCAGGGGGCCATCGTGATCATCATCTCCGGCCGTGCGCAGGTGCAGGACCGCGTGACCGGGCTTGAACTGGGGGCGGACGACTACATCAGCAAACCCTTCGACCCTGCCGAAGTTGTCGCACGCATCCGCGCCCGCCTGCGCTCTGCCCGCCCCGCCACACAGGCAGGCACCACCGCGCGGTTCAACGGCTGGACCGCGCATTTCGACCGCTACGTCCTGGAGGACGCCGAGGCCTTGGAGACCCCGTTCAGCCATGCCGAAGGCGAAGTGCTGCGCCTGTTTCTCGACGCACCCAAGCGGCTGATCAGCCGCGCACAGATGCAGGAAACGCTAGGCGGTGCGGCCTCGGAAAGCTTTGACCGCGCGATGGACGTGCGCATCAGCCGCCTGCGCACCAAGCTGCGCGAGGATCCCCGGAACCCGCAACTGATCAAGACGATCTATGGCGCCGGCTATATCTTTCTCGGCGATGTGACCTGGGGCTGATCCGCCCCCGGACACCACATGCCGCTCAGCCCAGCGCCGCGACCGCGCGCGCCAGAACCTCGACACCCGCGACGAGGTCGGGTTCGGCGGTATCCTCTTCGAACGCATGGCTGATCCCCCCGATCGAGGGCACGAACAACATCGCCACCGGCATCAGGCGCGACACGTTGGTCGCGTCGTGCAACGCCCCCGACGGCATCACCCGCCAGCGCCCCGGCGCCACGGCTTCGGCGGCGGTTTCCAGCGCGCCGCGCTGCCGCGCATCCATCTTCACCGGCTCAAGCCCCAACATCTGTCCGAAAGACACCTGCATCCCCCGCGCATCTGCGATCTCTGTCGCAAGCGCGCGGATGATCTCTTCCATCCGGCCCAGCCGCGTGGAATCGCCGTCACGCCATTGCATCGAAAACACGGCCTTCCCGGGCACGATGGACGATGCGTTTGGATGCAGGCTGACATGTCCGATGGTCCAGACCGTGCTGGGCACCACCACGTTGCGCAACCGCTCGTTCAGCGCGGTGTTGAAGGCCGACACCGCCTGGAACGCATCGCGCCGCAGATGCATCGGCGTGGTGCCGGCGTGGTTCTGCTGACCCTCGAAGGTGATCCGCATGTCGCGAATGCCGACGATGTCGCTGACCACGCCGATCTGTTCGTCACTGCTATCCAGAACCGGCCCCTGCTCGATGTGCAGTTCGATGAAACCCGTGAAATCCGACGGCGACACCGGTCCTGTCACCATCCCCGCGATGGCCTGCCGCGCCGTGCCCAGCGCCACGCCCGCGTGATCGCACAACCCGTCCGCAGCCTCCTGCGTCAGGTGCCCCGACCACACGGCGCTGCCCGTGGTCACACCGAACCGCCCCTCCTCGTCCTGGAACGACACCACTGACACTGCGGGCCCGCCCGCCGCGCGGCTGGCGCGCGCCACCTCCAACGCCGCGACGACGCCCAGCGCCCCGTCAAGCCATCCGCCCTCCGGCTGGCTGTCGCTGTGCGAGCCCAGAAGCACCGACGGGCCGTCCGCCAGACCAAAGAGATTGCCCATCGGATCCACCTCGACCCGCAGCCCGGCGTTGCGCATCCGCTCCGCCAGCCACGCCCGTGCGGCTACGTCCGCATCGCCATAGGCGGGGCGCACCACGCCCTTGCCCACACCCGCCGCGCCGAAGCCACGCAAGGCGTGCAAATCCGCCAGAAACCGTTCACCATTCACCTGCATCCACGCCTCCACAATTCTTCAACCAGCCATCTGGACAAGGGGCCAGTCTGAGGGGCTGGCCGCTCATGGGCAAGGTCAAAATCAGGTGCAGCGCAACTGCGCAGTCAGGTCACTCCGCAGCCACCACAGTCGCCGCCTCGACCTTCACGGCCGAAAACTTGAACTCGGGGATCTTGCCATAGGGATCCACCGCCGGGTTGGTCAGGATGTTCGCCGCCGCCTCGACATAGGCGAAGGGCAGGAACACCATGTCGGGTGCGACCGCCCGGTCCATCCGCGCCATGATCTCGATAGAGCCGCGTTTGGTCGTCAGCCGCACGAACTCTCCCGGTGCCACGCCCAGCTTGCGCAGGGTGGCGGGATGCAACGAACAATTCGCCTCCGGCTCCACCGCATCCAGCACGGTGGCCCGCCGGGTCATCGTGCCGGTATGCCAATGCTCCAGCTGCCGACCCGTCGTCAGGATCATCGGATATTCCGCGTCCGGCGTATCATCCGGGGCGATGATGCTGGCAGGTGCAAACCGCGCCCGCCCGTCCGCGCGGGGAAAGCCGTCCCGGAACACGATCGCCTGGCCCGGATCCTCGGGGCTCAGCGACGGATAGGTCACCGCATTCTCGCGTTCCAACCGGTCCCAGGTGATGTTGTCGAGTGATTTCATGGTCTGCTTCATCTCCGCGAAAACATCCGCAGGAGAGGCATAATCCCACGCCAGCCCAAGCCGTTTGGCCAGTTCCACCTCGATCCACCAGTCCTCGCGCGCGTCGCCGGGGGGCGGCAAGGCGGGGCGGCCCATCTGCACCTGGCGGTTGGTGTTGGTTACCGTTCCGGATTTTTCGGCAAAGGCACTCGCGGGAAGAATCACATCGGCGAAATTCGCGGTTTCGGTGATGAAAAGGTCCTGCACGACCAGATGATCCAACTTGGCCAGCGCCTCGCGGGCATGGGTCACGTCCGGGTCCGACATCGCCGGATTTTCGCCAAGGACATACATGCCGCGAATATCGCCCGTGTGCACCGCATCGAGGATTTCCGTCACCGTCAGCCCGCGCTCGCTGCTGAATTCGCCACTCTGCCAGACCTCGCGAAAGGTCGAGCGCACGCCGTCATCGGCCACCGACTGATAGTCTGGCAGGAACATCGGGATCAGGCCCGCATCCGACGCGCCCTGCACGTTGTTCTGTCCGCGCAGCGGATGCAGCCCCGCACCCGAGCGTCCGATCTGCCCCGTCATCAGCGCCAGGCTGATCAGGCAGCGCGCGTTGTCGGTGCCGTGGATGTGCTGTGACACGCCCATCCCCCAGAAGATCATCGCCGCATTGGCCCCCGCAAAGGTCCGCGCCACATCACGCAACACCTCCGGCGCGATGCCGCAGATTTCCGACATCCTCTCGGGCGTGAAATCCTTCAGGTGCGCCTTTTCCGCATCCCAGTTTTCCGTGTGCGCCTGAATGTATTGAGTATCATACAGCCCTTCCTCGACGATCACATGCATGATCGCATTCAGCATCGACACATCGGTGCCGGGCCGGAACTGCAACATCTGATAGGCGAACCGCTTAAGCGCCTGGCCCCGCGGGTCCATCACGATCAGCTTGCCGCCCCGTTTCACGAACTGTTTGAAATAGGTCGCGGCGACGGGGTGATTCTCGATCGGGTTGGCGCCGATGACGATCGCCACATCGGCGTTTTCGATCTCGTTGAAGGTCGCCGTCACGGCCCCCGACCCCACGTTCTCCATCAGCGCGGCAACCGAGGACGCGTGGCACAGCCGCGTACAGTGATCGACGTTGTTGTGGCCGAACCCCTGCCGGATGAGCTTTTGGAACAGGTAGGCTTCCTCGTTGGTGCATTTGGCCGAGCCAAACCCGGCCACGCCGGTGCCGCCGATGTCACTAAGACCCCGCGCCGCCACATCCAGCGCTTCGTCCCACGTGGCCTCGCGGAAGGTATCAAGGTAGTTGCCGGGATCAACGTTCATCCCCTTTGGCGGCGCATCGTCGCGCCGGATCAGCGGTTTGGTCAAACGGTGGTCGTGGTGGATATAGTCAAAGCCGAAACGCCCCTTGACGCACAACCGCCCCTCGTTCGCCGGGCCGTTGATGCCGTCCACGGATATGACGCGGTCGTTCTTGACCTTGAGCGAGATCTGACAGCCGACGCCGCAGAACGGGCAGATGCTTTCGACTTCGCGGTCGAAATCGGCGCTGTCGCCGCGCTGGCCCTCGTCCAGCACCGTCGCGGGCATCAATGCGCCCGTGGGGCAGGCCTGTACGCACTCGCCGCAGGCCACGCAGGTCGAAGCCCCCATCGGGTCCGCCATGTCAAAGGTCGGATAGCTGTCCTGCCCGCGCCCGGCCATGCCGATCACGTCGTTGACCTGCACCTCGCGGCAGGCGCGCACGCACAGCCCGCACGAGATGCACGCGTCAAGGTTCACGCGCATTGCCACATGGCTGTCGTCCAGCAGTGGGATCCGGCCTTCCTCCAGCCGCGGAAAGCGGCTCTCGCCGACGCCGGTCAGCGCGACCATGTCCCACATGTGGCTGGACCTGTCGTGGGCGTCCTCGCGGTCGGGATGGTCGGTCATCAACAACTCGACCACCATCTTGCGGGCCGATGTGGCCCGGGCGCTGTCGGTGGTCACGACCATGCCTTCGGACGGCTCGCGGATGCACGAGGCGGCCAGCGTCCTTTCGCCCTCGATCTCGACCATGCAGGCGCGGCAATTGCCGTCGGGGCGATACCCCGGCGCAGGTTTGTGACACAGATGCGGGATCTTGAGGCCGCGGCCGTTGGCCACTTCCCAGATCGTCATCCCGGCCTGCGCCACGACGGTCTCACCATCAAGCGTGAACGTGACCTTATCCGTCATCCTGCCCTCCAAAGCGTTTCCTTGCCGTTCTAGCCGCGCAACTTTGCCCCCGAGGGGCGAATCCCGACACCACGCCAAGCGTTTCCGCCATGCGCCGGGGTCGAGGTTTCCGATAGACCCCTTTCCCAGCCGCACCAACGCCCCTATCAAAAGGACAGCAGCAGGAGCTTTCATGTCAACCATCACCCTCATCCGCCACGGCCAGGCCAATTCAAGCGCCCGCGACGAGGCCAGTTATGACCGCCTCAGCGATCTGGGACACCAACAGGCCGCGTGGCTGGGCGAGCATCTGCGCGGAACACAGGCGCATCATGTCCGGCTCTACTCCGGCACGCTGCGGCGCCATGTCGAAACCGCGGCGGGGCTAGCAACGGACCTCGAGCCCATCCGCGACGAACGGCTCAATGAGCTGGAATACTTCACCATGGCGGGCCTGTTGTCCGACCAGCACGGCATCCCCTTCCCCACCGCCCAGGGAGAGTTCATTACCCATCTCCCGACAGTTTTCCAGCATTGGAAGGACGACAGGATCAGCGATGCGCCCGAAACCTATACCGCTTTCCAGACACGGATCAGCGCGGTCCTGTCTGACATCGCGGCAGGCGACGGTCCGGCGCTCGTCGTGACCTCGGGGGGGATCATCGGCCACCTGCTCGGCCAACAGATGGATCTGGATGTCGCAGCGACGGCGCGCATGACACTCGCCATATTGCATACCTCCCTGCACCAGTTCTTTCCAATCGGCGGGCACCTGTCCCCGGTTCTCTACAACGCCACACCGCATCTCGATTTGCCTGCACGCAGCAGCGCAAGAACCACCATTTGAAAGACCAGCCATGAACCTCTATTTCGCGCCCGGCACCATCTCAATCGCCCCCGCAATCACCCTGCTCGAGGCGGCGCTCGATCACAGCCTCACCCCGCTCAGTTTTGCCGAGGCAGATCAGACCAAACCCGGATACCTGAAGGTCAATCCGAAGGGCCGCGTGCCGGCACTGGTGCTCGCGGATGGTCGCGTCCTGACCGAAACCGGAGCGCTTCTGGAATATATCGCGGCGCTGGCGACAGAAAAGACGCTCGTTCCCGATGCCCCGGCCGAAGCCGCCCACATGCGCGGCGTGATGTACTATCTCGCATCGACAATGCATGTCGCGCACGCGCACAAGATGCGCGGCGCGCGTTGGGCGGACAGACCAGAAAGCCATGCGGACATGACGGCAAAGGTACCCGAGACCATGTCCGCCTGCGCCGCCTATATCGAAACACATGCCCTGCGCGGCGATTATGTCTGCGGAGCGCAATTCACCATCGCCGATGCCTATCTCTTCGTGGTGTGCAACTGGTTGCCGGGCGATGGCGTTGACCTTGCCGCCCTGCCGCGGATCAGCGCGTTCATGGACCGCATGGAAACCCGCAGCAGCGTTCAGACCATCCGCGGCAAAGGCATGCTCTGATCGGAGGCAACCGATAAGCCAAAGAGCGCAACAGGCCCGCCGCACCCGCAATGGCCACCTGCGGACCGCACCGCCAAC
>JBFFQZ010000057.1:0-12573 GCA_041573235.1 Sulfitobacter sp.
ACCGTTGACGCCCACCACACCGATTTTCACGCCGGGCAAAAAGTTCAGGTGGATGTTTTCAAAGCACTTCTTGCCCCCTGGGTAGGTTTTGGACACACCTTGCATGTGATAGACATATTGATATGCGGCCATGGGTACGCTCCGAATGAGTTGCAGTATTGCTGCGCTAGATAGCGAAGCACGCGGGTCGGGGCAATGGGAGCCTTTTCGCAGCCACCAAAGCCATTTTGTCCAAGGAACTGTGCTGAACCGGTTCGCTCGGGATCGACGATGCTGACACGTTCCTGCACCGGGATCGTGAGGCGGCTGACGACCGCGCTTTGGTGGGCGTTTGGCCAGATCTTTGCCGGAGCCTTCACCGGGCTGGGTGTCGCGGGCGGCTTTTTCGGCGCGTTGATCCAGGGGTTCAAGCGGGCGGCATTCTCCAACGAGGCGGGCGTGGGGTCGGCGGCGATCGCGCACGCGGTGTGGTGCTCACTTCGGCGGCCTTTGCGACCGGATTCAGCTGGTTCCCCTACGTGCTGGCACCGGCGGTGATCCTGTTCGCGTTCTCGACCATGATCTCGTGGTTCTACTATGGGCTGAAGGCGTGGACGTATCTGTTCGGCGAGGGCCAGAGGACCGAGCGGGTGTTCAAGCTCATCTTCTGCTTTTTCATCATCGTGGGCGCGGCAGCACAACTTGGGGCGGTCATCGACTTCTCCGATGCCATGATCTTTGCCATGGCGGGCGTCAACATAACGGCGCTTTATGTCCTGATGCCGATCGTTAAGCGGGAGATGAACCGCTATTTCAGCCGCATCAAATCCGGTGAGATCGTCAAGCACGTGTCCTGAGCCTGATTGACAATCGGCGGCAAAGCCCGTCCTTTCGGCCCCTGAAGCACGCTTTGGGGGCCGTTTTGCGTTTCGAGTATCCATATGCCGCACCGGGACAGGTGATCGGGTTGCTGGGCGGATCATTCGATCCCGCACATGCCGGGCACGCCCACATCACGCGCGAGGCGCTCAAGCGTTTCGGTCTGGACGCCGTGTGGTGGCTCGTGAGCCCCGGAAACCCGCTCAAGGTGCATGGTCCGGCGCCCATGGCCGAGCGGTTGGCGCAGGCGCGCAACGTCATGCGACATCCGCGGGTTCAGGTCACAGACATCGAGGCGCATCTGGGCACGCGCTTTACCGCCGAGACGATCGTGGCGATGAAGCGGCTCTATCCGCGGCAGCGGTTCGTGTGGCTGATGGGGGCGGACAACCTGGCGCAGCTACACCGCTGGCAAGATTGGCAGAGCATCGTCGAGAGCGTGCCGCTGGGTGTTCTGGCGCGGCCGGGGCAGCGGATTTCTGCCCGGATGAGCCGGGCGGCGGCGCTTTATGCGCCGTACCGGATACCGGGGCGGTTTTCACAGCGCCTCGCGCAGGCCGATGCGCCTGCGTGGTGTTTCGTGAACCTGCCGATGATGGATGTGTCGTCGTCTGCTATCCGGGCCGCGGGCGGTTGGTCAGCGCAGGCGGGTTGAGCCGATCCCCGCACCAAGGATCACGATCAGCCCGGTCCATGTCCATATGTCCGGCAGATCGCCAAACACGGTCCAGCCAAGGCCTACCGCGGCGACCAGCTGAAAGTAGATCAACGGGGCAAGCCGCGTGGCCGCGGAGAGACCGTAGGCATAGAGCAGCAACAGATTTCCCAGCATCGAGCAGAGCGCCGAGACAAGGGTCAGCGCGGCGATGGTCGGGGTGGGCGCGGGCAGGGCCGCGAGGCCAAAGGGCAGCAGCAGGAATGCGGCAATCAGCAATTGGACAAAGATCATCGACAGCGGCTTGCCCAGATGACCCAGCCAGCGCGACATCGTCAGGAAGGCGCCATAGCAGCACCCGGCGGTGACCGCCCAAAGCACACCGTTGCTTGTGCCCAGTCCGGGACGCACGACAATGAGGACACCGATGAACCCCAGCAGGATCAGCGCGGAGCGTATCGGCGTTACCGGCTCTCGCAGGAAGATCACGGCCAGCACGTAGCTGATCATCGGGCCGATGAAGAACGCGGCGAAGACGGTTGCGATCTCTTCGGTTTTGAGCGCCATCTGGATCGACGAGATGCCTGCCGCCAGCGTGGCGGCGCGCAGCCAGATGCGCCAGTCGCGCAGCAGACCCCATGCGCTGCGCTGCACGAAGGGAGCGATCAGCAGCGCGCCCACGGCAAAGCGCGACCATGCGACAAAGATTGGAGCGACGCCCAAGGTCTGGCTGAGCAGTTTCGCCGCACTGTCCCCGGCGGGGATGAGCGACATGGCGACGAACATGATCAGGACGGCATTTTGCATGGGCACGCGCTATCACGCCTCTACCCGGCTTTACAGTGCTTGTCGTGCGGCGGTGTGTTGCGGTAACCCTTATCCATGAAACGCGTATTTTCACGGCGTGCCTTTTTGGGGGCAGGTGTTGCGGGGCTGATGTTGCCCCGTGTCGGCGGGGCCGCGGCACCTGAGAAATCGCTGCGTCCTGTGCCGCGGGGCGGCGATTTTTTCAAGCGCTCGGTCCGCAGTGCCGAAGATATCCTTGCCGAAGCGCGGCTGACCGGGAAGGTGTCCTTCGCGGTATCTGATGTACAGACGGGATTGCGGCTGGAGACCGAGAGCGCGCAGACCGCGCGCCCGCCCGCCAGCGTGGCCAAGGCGCTGACGGCGCTCTATGCGCTGGATGCCCTGGGTCCCGAACACCGCTATGAGACGCGGCTGATCGCGACGGGCGGTGTGGTGAACGGCGAAATCACGGGCGATCTGGTGCTGGTGGGCGGCAGTGATCCGACGCTTGATACGGATGGGCTGGCGCGGATGGCCGCAGACCTCAAGGCGGCGGGGATCATCGGGGTCAAGGGCGGCTTCAAGGTGTATGAGGCGGGGCTGCCGGTGCTCGCGCGGATTGACGCCGATCAGCCCGATCAGGTCGGGTACAACCCCGGCGTGTCGGGACTGGCGTTGAATTACAACCGCGTTCATTTCGAGTGGAAAAAGGCCAACGGGGCATATTCCGTGACCATGCAGGGGCGGACGCAGAAATATCGCCCCGCGGTCCAGATGGCGGCAATGCAGATCCGCGACCGCAAGTCGCCAGTCTATACCTACCAGGATCAAGGTGGTCGTGACATCTGGACGGTAGCGCGCGGTGCGCTGGGCAAGAACGGCGCGCGCTGGTTGCCGGTGCGCAAGCCGGGGCTGTACGCCGGCGAAGTCTTTGCAACTCTTGCCGGATCGCACGGGATCCGCCTCAAGGCGCCGCAAATGGCCGAGCATGTCCCTGCAGGGCAGACGCTGGTGCGTCATGAAAGCGTCGATCTGCTGAGCATCCTGCGCGAAATGCTCAAGTGGTCGACGAATTTGACGGCGGAAATGGTGGGATTGAGTGCGACCGTCGCGCGTGGCCAACGGCCTGCCGACCTCAGGGAGTCGGCGGCGGCGATGAACGACTGGGCGCGTGGTGCGCTGGGGATGAAGAGCGTCGCCTTGGTCGATCATTCCGGTCTGGGTGACGCCAGCCGGGTGACCGCAGGGGACATGGTGGCGGCGCTGGTGCGGGTACAGGACAGTGGGCTGCGCGAGATGCTCAAGCCGATCGCGATGCGAGACAAGCAGCGGCGGGTGGTGAAGGATCATCCGATCAAGGTCGATGCCAAGACCGGAACGTTGAATTTCGTCTCTGCGCTTGCGGGGTATCTGACCGGGCCGGACGGGACCGAGATGGCCTTTGCCATTTTTGCCGCTGACGAGGATATCCGCGCGACGATCAGGCGTGAGCAACGCGAAGGCCCGCCCGGCGGGCGCAGTTGGAACGGCCGGGCCAAGCGGATGCAGCAGGCGCTTCTGGAGCGTTGGGGCATCCTGTATGGAGCGTGATCCCGGTCAGGGACGGGCAGGCCGCAAGGCGCAGCAAAAAAACGGTGCCAAAGCGACAGCGGCGATTGCGCGTTCATCTTGCCCGCTCGGGGGAGTGATGTGTCGGGAACCGGTGACCGCAAGCGGAATGATGCCCGCCTTGGGACAAGGATGCCTTGCCCCGCAACATGAGTTCGCGGCGCGGTCGGCGTTACGTCAGGTGGCGCGCCCGCGCTCCGCGTTCGATTGCCGCGGCGTGCAGCCGGTCGATGGTCAGCTCATAGCGGATTTCCTCGAGCAGACGCAGCTCGGTTTCCTCAAGCGTGCCGTCCGCGGCGGCCACATCGCAGGCGAGCGCGTAGGCGGTTTCGTGCAGGCGTTCGGGCAACGCTTCCTTGATCAGGCCGAACAGCGCATCAAGCCCGTCTTCCTGTTCAAACAGATCAAAGACGACCTGGCTGACGGTCTTGATCCGGTCGACATCGAAGTTGGCAAAGATCGGCAACAGGTTCACGGCGGCCTGGATCTTGATCAATTCGGTGGTGCCGATGTTCTCGTCCGAGGCGGAGACGGCGACCATGAGGGCCACGAGGCAATCCTGCTCGCTCAGCGCGAGGGTGGTTTCATTGGTCATCGCGGCATCCTTTGAAAGGTCCTAGTTAGGGCGCAGAATATTGACGGCATCATACCTAGGCAATAGATGATGCGGCATCCGCGCGATAGGGCGCGGTCCATTATTTTCGGGAAGTTTGATATGTCTGAGATGCGGGATGCAGCGATGCAGAGCAAAGCGTGGCCTTTTGAGGAAGCCCGCCGGGTGCTCAAACGCTATCAGAACAAGATCCCAGAGAAGGGCTATGTCCTGTTCGAGACGGGCTATGGGCCCAGCGGCCTGCCGCATATCGGCACCTTCGGCGAGGTCGCGCGCACGACGATGATCCGCACCGCCTTTGAGCAGATTAGCGACATTCCCACACGGCTGATCTGTTTTTCCGATGATCTGGACGGAATGCGCAAGGTGCCGTCGAACGTGCCCGATCCCGAGGCGTTGGCCCAGCATCTGCAAAAGCCCCTGACGTCGGTGCCGGACCCGTTCGGCAAGTTCGAAAGCTTTGGCCATCACAACAACGCCATGCTGCGGCGGTTTCTGGATACCTTCGGGTTCGAGTACGAGTTCATCTCCGCCACGGAATTCTATGGTACGGGGCAGTTCGACGAGATCCTTCTGCGCGCGGCAGAGAAATACGATGAGATCATGGCGGTCATGCTCAAGTCCCTGCGCGAGGAGCGGCGGCAGACCTATTCGATCTTCCTGCCCATTCACCCCGAGACCGGGCGCGTGATGTATGTTCCGATGAAAGAGGTGAACGCCAAGGAGGGGACGGTTACCTTTGACGATCCGGATGGGGGCGAAATGACGCTGCCGGTGACGGGCGGCAACGTGAAGTTGCAGTGGAAGCCGGATTTCGGCGCGCGCTGGGCTGCCCTGGGCGTGGATTTCGAAATGTACGGCAAGGACCACTCGACCAACACGCCGATCTACGATGCCATTTGCCGGATCCTTGGCGCAAAGGCGCCCGAGCATTTCACCTATGAGTTGTTCCTGGACGAGAACGGGCAGAAGATTTCGAAGTCTTCCGGCAATGGGCTGACCATCGACGAATGGCTGACCTATGCCAGTTCGGAATCCCTGTCGTATTTCATGTACCTCAAGCCGAAGACCGCGAAGCGGATGTATTTCGACGTGATCCCCAAGGCGATGGACGAGTATCATCAGCAGCTTCGGGCCTATGAGACGCAGGACCTGAAAGCGCGGCTGAACAACCCGGTCTGGCATATCCACGGAGGTGATGTGCCGACGTCGGACATGGTCGTGCCGTTCTCGATGCTGCTGAACCTCGCGTCCGTGTCCTCGGCCGAGGACAAATCGCAGATGTGGGGTTTTATCCAGCGCTATGCGCCTGATGCCTCGCCCGAGACGCATCCGGGCATGGATGCGGCGGCGGGCTATGCGGTGCGGTACTTCAACGATTTCGTGAAGCCCACGAAGGTGTTCCGCGCGCCCAGCGATATCGAGCGTGAAGCGCTGCAGGAGTTGCGCGACCGGCTGGCGTCCTGGGACGGGGGGCTGGACGCGGAAGCGTTGCAGTCCGAAGTCTTTGCCTGCGGCCGTGAACGGTTCGATCCGATGCGGGGCTGGTTCACCGCATTGTATGAAGTGCTGTTGGGGGCGTCGCAGGGGCCACGGTTTGGCGGGTTCATCGCGCTCTATGGCGTGAACGAAACTGTGGCACTGATCGACGATGCGCTTGAGGGGAAACTGGTCGCTGCGTGAAACTCTTGTCCTTGGGGCCGCGTGACTTAGCTGAAGTCATAACGGACTGAGGAGGGATTCGTGATGAAGGCGATGGTTTTGGCGGCGGCGCTGTCGGTTCTGGGCGCTGTGAGCGCCTGGGCGCAGGGTGCGGAGATTCAGGGGACGATCAACCGGCAGTTTGATGCCTTCAAAGCCGATGATTTCGTCACGGCCTTCACCTTTGCCAGCCCGACGCTGCAGAAGTTTTTCCAGACGCCGCAGAATTTTGGCAGGATGGTCACGCAAGGCTATCCGATGGTCTGGCGTCCGGCGCAGGTGCGGTATCTGGATCTGCGTCAGGAGGGCGGTGTGTACTGGCAAAAAGTGCAGATCACCGACCAGAAGGGTGCATATCATCTGCTGGAATACCGGATGACGGAGACGCCGGAGGGCTGGCGGATAAATGGCGTTCAGATACTGGACGCGCCGGACGCGTCTGTCTGACCGCGCGTTGCGCGGGCAACTCCACCGTGACGGTGCTATAGCGGCGCCTTAATCCCTTGTTGATATTTCCCGTTCCCTGTCCGGCAGCTGCGCCGGAAAAGCGCGAAAGGGATTTAGATGAACAAGGCTATCACCGACGGCATCCAACTTATGCCGGCCCCCTATGCCGACGGGCTGGAGCAATACTCAACCACTGATGGCACGCCGGGATCGCCGAGTTATGCCACCTCGGGCAATGGCGCCTATGTGCCCGCGGATCAGGATTTTGGCGGGGCGTTGGAAATCGTCAAAACGGAGACGACCCAAGGGTTGCGGTACAAGGGCGAGACGCCGATCCTTCCGGGCTGTTATCTGCAGATCAAGGTGCGGCTGAAAGCGATCAGTGGCAATTTGCCATCCGTGCGCATCGCCGCCTATGCGGCGCAGTCCGGTGGCGCGCCTGTGGCGGGTGTCACCACGGTGAGCCCAGAGGTGCCGCTGACCACATATGGCGAAGTCGTGGAAATCAGGGCGATCGTGGGCGTCGGCAACCGCAACGGGGTCGATCTGGTCTGGGGGATGAATGCGGCCTACGGGCATTTCGGGATTGACCTGCTGGGCCAGAACGGCGGCGTCGTCCGCGTCGATGACATCGAAATCAGCGATGTTTCGTCGGTCTTTCTGAGCGATGTCGTGGCGACGATCGATGTGCGCGACTTTGGCGCCATCGGCGATGGTGTCACCGATGACACCGCCGCATTCGATGCGGCAAACTCTGCCGCCAACGGCCGCACCGTGCTGATCCCTGCGGGGACTTTCCGGCTGGAGGGCAGCGTGACCTTCGATGCACCGACGATGTTCGAGGGCACGGTGAGCATGCCGACCGAGGCCGTTCTACTGCTGCGCCAGAACTTCGATCTGCCAAATTATATCCAGGCGTTCGACGACGAGGAACTGGCATTTCGCAAGGCGTTCCAGGCGCTGTTGAATAATTCGGATCATGAATCGCTGGATCTGGGGGGGCGCAAGGTTGCCTTGAACGGACCCGTGGACATGAAGGCGGCGGTGCCCTCACGCACCCGCTATGAGACCCGCAGGGGCATCCACAACGGTCAGCTGATCGCGATGACGGGCGGCGACTGGAATACGACGACGGTCACGGCGCAGGCGACCTATTCGGCCAGTGACGCGCGCACGCTGACCAATGTGGCCAACATTGCCAACATCCCCGTGGGCAGCCATGTGGCGGGTGCGGGCGTGGGCCGCGAGATCTATGTCCGGTCGAAGAATATCGCGACTGGCGAGCTGACGCTGAACGGCCCCCTTTACGATGCCGAGGGCACGCAGAATTTCACCTTCAGCCGTTTCAAATACATGCTGGATTTCAGCGGTTTCGACGTGCTGGCAAAGTTTTTCATGCGTGACGTGGAATTTCAGTGCCAGGAGCTGTGCAGCGGCATCATGCTGGCCGGGGCGGGTACGATCTTTACCCTGCGGGATTGTTTCATCACGACGCCAAAGGATCGTGGCATCACGTCCATGGGGGGCGGCTGTCAGGGGATGTTCCTTGATCGGTGCCATTTCCTGTCTTCCGAGGATGATCTGCCGGTGTCCCAGCGCACCTCAATCGCGCTGAATGTGAACGCAAATGACGTCAAGCTGCGCAATTGCCGGGCCACGCGATTCCGTCACTTTGCGGTGTTGAGCGGGCAGAACCATCTGATCATCGGCAACCATTTCTTCCAGGGCGACACAGTCAGCAACGGCATCAGGTCGGCTGGGGTGGTGCTGGCCGAACCCTATGCGTCGTGCATTTTCACCAACAACTACGTGGACAACGCATTCTTCGAATGGACAAATGAACGGGATCCAAGCCCTGCACACAATGGTGGGTTTTCGTTCAGTGCGCTGGATATCAGCAGCAACATCTTCCTGTCGGGAGAGGTCGCGACAAGCTTTAGCTTCCTTGTCGTCAAGCCCCACGGAGAGGGGCATTTCATCAACGGGCTGAACGTTTCGGGCAATCGGTTCCGGTCGATCAACGGCAATATTCAGCGCGCTGAGCGGGTCGATACCAGCATCGCAGATCTGAACTTTGCCCGAATGCGCAACGTCCGCTTCGAAGGCAACTCCTTCCACGGCATCTCGGACCCGGTGGCCAATCCGCATCTGATCGAGTTCGAGGAAAATACCGAACAGCAGACCTGGGTGGTTGAGACCGGGCCGGGCCTGCCGTTCGACGCGCGTTCACTCAGCGTGGATGCGGTGGTTGTGCGTGGCGGGGTGCGCAACGCGGCCAATGCGGTGAATTACGACATGCCGTTCGTACGTGCCCAGCAGGGGCCATCGTCCGATCAGGTGCACGTGATCTGGTCCGAACCGGTGCGCGGCAAGATCGCCGTGACCGCGCGGATGGACAACGACGTCGTCTGACGCAAGCGGCCCCGGCGACAGATCGCCGGGGCTTTTCAAAAATTGCGCCACAGGCCGATCTTGATGGAACTGTCGCGCAGTTCCTCCAGCGGGGATTCCAAACCGATCTGGATGCGGAATTTCGATTTGCCGGGTGAGAAGACCAAAGAGGGCGCCACGGTGGCAAAGGTATCCTGCGCCAGGTGGGCAAGGTAGATTTGAACCATGCCGGTCGTCACCTCGGTAAAGTTCACGCCGATTGTCGTGTCGATTTTTGCAAGGTGCAATTCCGTCGCCAGATTCCAGGTGACGGAGGCGTCCACGTTCATCCAGCCCGATGTTTCGCCCCAGGTCATGCCCTTGCCCCAGCTTAGACCGGCGCGCAGATGCGGCAGGATCTGGTCTCCGATCCAGGATGCCCCGATGCCCAGATCATAGGACCATTTGGATGCGGCATCCGGGGCGCTGATCGGGCGGCGCATGAAAAACGTGGCATAACCGCCGTGCAGCGCGTTGCGCGGGCGAATGTATCCGATATCCGCGCCCAGCGTCATCTTTTCGGTCAGACCGTATTCCAGGTAGGTCTGGCTGGTGGTGTCCAGGGCATAGGTTCCGGTAAATGCGAAGGACGAAAAGCTTGTCCCTTTTTCGCGCAGCCATGCGCCGGCCTGTGCGGGGTGCACGAGGCTCAGGGTGAACAACAGGATCAAAAGGTGGCGCGGCACAGGGGGTCTCCTGTGGAAACCATTGGTTAACATAGGTTAACAAAACGTTACGTTTGCTGTGCGCGAATGCGAAAGGCCGCGCAAAATCCGTGGACCCCCGTCGTAATGGTCAAAGCCTGCGCCGTGTTGTGACGTGGACAGGCGATCGACCGGACGATAAGGCTGAAGCTGGGGAAAAGGACGCCGGGCGGCTAAAGGATCCTTCCCAGCGTAGAGGTGCCGGACTTGCGGATCTTGATCGACGGCTCGAACGTCATGTACTGGCGCGGAGATCAGGCGGACGTCTGCGTTGTGCGGCTGGTCGTCGGGGCGTTGACGGCACGGCGGTTTGCGCCAACGGTCTATTTCGATCACAGCATCGGCCAGACGCCAGCCGCGCTTGCCGCGGCGGTCGGGCTGGCGGAGGGCGATGTCATCGTTGCGCCCCGAGGGACACCTGCGGATCCGCTGTTGCTGTCGGCCTCGGATGCGGGCCGGGTGCAGATCGTCAGCAGGGACCGTTTCCGCGCGTGGCACGCCGCGTTTCCCGGCCTGCGGGCAAGTTGGCTGGTCACCGGCGAGATCGGCAAGGGCGGCCGCGTCAGCTTCTCCAAGAAGCTGCGGGCGGCCCCCTTGTGATCAGCGCCGTCCGCGCCGTTTCACCCCGCCGCGCATGCCGCCACGGCCCATGGTGCTGCGGCCCGATGCCTTGTGTGCGTCATCGACCGCTTTTTCGACCGCGTATTGCCGCGCCATCGGGTCGTCCGCCACGGCAAGATCCACCGCCTCAAGCCTTTTGACTTCATCGCGCAAGCGCGCGGCCTCTTCGAACTCCAGGTTCTCCGCGGCCTTGCGCATGTCCGTGCGCAGCCCTTCGAGGACCGTCTGCAGGTTGCCGCCCGACATCTGCTTGTCGATCTTCGCGGTGACGCGCGACTGATCCGTGTCGCCTTTGTAGAGCCCTGACAGAATGTCATCGACGTTCTTTTTCACCGTCGTGGGCGTGATGCCATGCTCTTCGTTATAGGCGATCTGGCGCGCGCGGCGGCGGTTCGTTTCACCCAGCGCGCGTTCCATCGAGCCGGTGATGCGATCGGCGTACATGATCACGCGACCTTCGGCGTTACGCGCCGCGCGGCCGATGGTCTGGATCAGCGACGTTTCCGAACGCAGGAACCCTTCCTTGTCGGCATCCAGAATGGCGACCAGACCGCATTCGGGAATGTCCAACCCTTCGCGCAGCAGGTTGATCCCGATCAGCACGTCAAAGGCGCCAAGGCGCAGATCCCGCAGGATCTCGATCCGTTCGATCGTGTCGATGTCGGAATGCATGTAGCGCACGCGGATGCCCTGTTCGTGCATGTATTCCGTCAGGTCTTCGGCCATGCGTTTGGTGAGCGTGGTGCACAGGGTGCGGTAGCCGTCGGCTGCCACCTTGCGGACCTCGTCGAGCAAATCATCGACCTGCATCTCGACAGGTCTGATTTCGATCTCGGGGTCGATCAGGCCGGTCGGGCGGATGATCTGTTCGGTAAAGACGCCGCCCGCCTGTTCGATCTCCCATGCGGCGGGGGTGGCCGAGACGAATACGGACTGCGGGCGCATGGCGTCCCACTCCTCGAATTTCAGCGGGCGGTTGTCCATGCAGGATGGCAGTCGAAAACCGTGTTCGGCCAGCGTGAACTTGCGCCGGTAGTCGCCCTTGTACATGCCGCCGATCTGGGGGACCGAGACGTGGCTTTCGTCCGCGAAAACGATCGCGTTGTCGGGGATGAATTCAAACAGCGTCGGGGGCGGCTCTCCGGGGGCGCGGCCCGTCAGGTAGCGCGAATAGTTTTCGATTCCGTTGCAGACCCCGGTGGCCTCCAGCATTTCGAGGTCGAAGTTCGTCCGCTGTTCCAGCCGCTGTGCCTCAAGCAGCTTGCCGTCCGCGACAAGCTGATCCAGCCGCGTGCGCAACTCTTTCTTGATGCCGATCACGGCCTGCTGCATCGTCGGCTTTGGCGTCACGTAGTGGGAATTCGCATAAACGCGGATCTGATCGAAGGTGCCTGTCTTTTCGCCCGTCAGCGGATCGAATTCGGTGATTGCCTCCAGCTCTTCGCCGAAAAAGCTCAGCCGCCACGCGCGGTCCTCGAGGTGGGCAGGAAAGATTTCCAGTGAATCTCCGCGCACCCGGAAAGAGCCGCGCTGGAAGGCGGCATCGTTGCGCTTGTATTGCTGTGCCACCAGGTCGGCGATCACCTGCCGCTGATCGTACATCTGCCCGGCCTTCAGGTCCTGTGTCATCGCGCCATATGTCTCGACCGACCCGATGCCATAAATGCACGACACGGATGCCACGATGATCACGTCATCGCGTTCAAGCAGGGCGCGGGTGGCGGAGTGGCGCATCCTGTCGATCTGTTCGTTGATCTGGCTTTCCTTCTCGATGAAGGTGTCGGAGCGCGCGACATATGCCTCGGGCTGGTAATAGTCGTAGTAGCTGACGAAATACTCCACGGCGTTGTCCGGGAAGAAGCCCTTGAACTCTCCGTAGAGCTGCGCCGCCAGCGTCTTGTTCGGGGCCAATATGATGGCCGGGCGCTGGGTGCGCTCAATGATCTTGGCCATGGTGAATGTCTTGCCCGTCCCAGTCGCGCCCAGCAGGACCTGATCGCGCTCACCGTCCATAACGCCCGCGCTCAGCTCTTCGATCGCGGTGGGCAGCAGCAAATGCAACCTAACGTGCCGCTGGCCAAACAAGTCCACGTCGACGAGAGCAAGCGATGCGACCGCACGCTGTGGCGGCCGCCGGTGACGGCCGCCGT
>JBFFQZ010000058.1:0-12157 GCA_041573235.1 Sulfitobacter sp.
ATCATGCGGGCGCGGCCCGTGGCGCGCGCGCGGCCGGGATCGTTCTCGAATACCATCGGGGCAAAGGCGCCGAAAAACCGTTGCAGGTGCGGGCGTTTCCACAGGCTCATGCCCTGCGCGGTCCAGCCCGCGTGGTCGGCGCGCCAGGCGCGTGCCTGTGCCTCGAGCGTGTCGATGACCGTCTCAAGCGGGCAAAGCGCATCTCGGTAGGGGTCGTACCAGCGCGGATAGAGGATCATCGCCGCCGCGAAAAGTTGCGCGCGGGTCAGGCGGCGCTGGCGGCGCTGGATCTCGAAGGCGTCCGCGGTCAGCCCCCAACCGGCATAGAACGGCTGGCCGAACACATGGGGTTTGTGGCCGGCAAAGATCGCTTCGAACCCCATCCCGGAGGACACGGTGTAGACGGCGATCGCGCCCTCGAACAGCGTCCAGGGGCTGATCGGGTCGGTCAGAAACGAAATGCGGTCGTTCAGGTCACTGTCGCGGAAGTACCCTTTGCGGTGGCCTGCGGCGGTTTCGGGATGCGTCTTGATCCGGATGCGCGCGCCGGGGTGATCGGTCTGCGCGTAGGTGAGCATTTCGAGAAACCGCGCGCGGTCCGCCCCCGATGCGGTGACCGACGCGTCGCCTTCGGTCTGGTCGATGACCAGGACATAACCGGGCTCCGGCGCGTCACCGTCAAGCGGCACGGCCGCGTATTTTGTCAGATGGGCCTCTTGGATCCGCGTGATGCAGGCCCGCGCGCGGTTCAAGAGGGCTGTATCGTCAAGCGGGTGGGTGGCCAGCAGCGTTTCCAGGTCCGAAGGCCGGGATGGATCGAAATGCACGCCGACGTGATCAATGACCAGCCCCAGCGGCGGCTCCCCTTCGCGGCCGGGGAAAAGCGAGCGCAGCATCGCGTCCTCGATCCGCACGACGGGGGCATCGCGGCGTTCTGCCACGCCTTCACCCCGGTGCGCGGTGGGCGAATTGCCCCAGACGGCCACGGCATCGCCCGCTTCGGACGGCAGCCCGATGTGAATGGAATAGCCAGCCAGTTGCAGGATCCGGCGGATGCGCCCCTGCGTGAGGAAACCGCCGTTATAGACGAAAAGCCGCCGGTCCTGTGTAGGGCCGACGGCGGAGGCGTTGTGTATTTCCGGCCCGAGGCCCAAATCGTCAGCCGCTCGTGCTGGGCGCAATTGCCGACAGGCTGGAGGCGGAGGCGGCCGTGCCGGTGATGGCCGAGATCACGCGGCTCCACTGGGTGAACGGCGCCTCGGTGACATAAAGCGTGTCGCCATCGCGGATCACGAAATCGCGGGCCATGAACATGCCGTTGGGTTCGGTCAGGTTGAGCACGTAGACCAGACGTTGTGCACCTTGCAGGTCGTCGCGGCCCAGCACCTGTCCCGCGACCTCGGCCAGTTCGTTGCGCAGCACGAAAACGCCGGTCGGGTCGGCGGAGCTTGCCAGCAGGCCGCCCACCTGCGCGATGGCTTCGATCGCCGACAGGTTCTGGCTTTGGAAGGGCACGCGGGCCTGGCTGCCGGTGGCGCCGAGGGCGGTGAACGAACGGGTGTCCTGCTCGATCAGGATCTTGTCGCCGCCGCGCAGGGCGATGTCGAGGCTGGGATCGTCATACAGGTCTTCGAACCAGATCGTGTCTTTCGCGTTGCCGCGGATCACGGTGATCTGGGCGGTCTCGGGGGCGATGGTGATGCCCCCCGAGCGCGCGAGCATCGTGGCCAGCGTGCGGGTGGGACGTTCGATGGGATAGACGCCCTGGCCGCCGACAGCCCCCACGAGCGACACGGTAGATCCGTCGCCCGCAGCGCGGCGCACCTCGACCTGCGGGTCCGGGGTCTGATCGGCCAGCTTGGCTGTGATGATGCGGCGGATCGCTTCGGGCGAGTTGCCTGCCGCGCGGATGCGCCCGGCATAGGGAATGAAGATGAAGCCCGCGCCGTCTACCTGCACCTCTTCGAGCGTGGCAGGGGCCCCTTCGGCGCCAAGCAGGCTGTCGTCGACGTTTTCGTAAATCGTGATGCCCAGCACATCACCCGGCCGGATCGTGTCGGATCCCAGCTGGCTGGCGTTCTTGAACGTTTCGGAAAATCCCAGGGCCGGTGCGATGGCCGTGGCGCGGGTCACGCGGTCATTGACTGCCACGATAAAGGCGTCGCCTTCGCGCTGGACCGAACCCGCATAGATCTGGCGTTTGTTGGGGCCGACATGTGGCAATCCACAAGACGCAAGGACGGCCGATGCCGCGATAACTGCGATGGGGCGCGCCCATCGGATGCTAAGGGTTTTCACTGCCCGGTCTCCTCGACCTGTTTAACTGCCTCAAATCGCCGATTTTTTCGACGTATTGGGCCGGAGCCTATCCGATGTGCCGGGCAAAATCCACTGAAGCCTGTGTTTTATGTTATTTGATGACGCGCAACTGTTGCCGTGGGGCAGCAGTGCCGAGGTTCAGCGCGTCGTAGGGGTCGTCGGCGCTGAGCATCATGTCGACGACTTGCCGCATCAGTTGGCGGCGCCCGCGCGCGGAGTAGAAACCGCCGGGCAGCTGGCTTGTCTCCAGCAGGTAGCGGCGGAAATCCTTGTAGGCGCGGTTGTCGGGGCGGGTGGCGGTCTGGAAAAAATCGGCCAGTGGCTGGTCCGATACGAATTCGGGTTTGGCATAGACCGCGCGGCCGAACACCTTGAGCGGAATGCCGCGCCACAGGACCTGCTGACCGGCGGTGGAATTCACGGTGACGGCGCTGCGCGCATCGTTGAGCAATTGTGCCAGCTTGCCGCCGCGCACGAAGTGCACCCGGTCGCTGACGCCATGCGCCTTGGCAAGGCGTCGGATTTCGCGGCGGACGGGAACGCGCCCGTCCTCAAGCGGGTGGGCCTTGACCACCAGGTGGTGGTGCTGCGGCGCGCCGGCGGCGAAGCCCGCGATGACGACCTCGAGGAAATCGGTCATGGTGTCGAAGGGCGAATGCATCCGGAACGCGCTGTCGTGTTCGAGTTGCAGCAACGCCAGGTGATAGGGAAACCCGCCCAGCCGGATGCGAAGCGTGGCCAGCCGCCGCTCGATCGCCTGCCAGGGCATCAGCAGCAGGCGTTTGAGGTAGAGCTGGAATTCCTTGGTGACGGGCAGGTCGCGGTGGGGGCGGAAATTGCGGTAACGGCCGTTCCGGAACATGATGAACCAATGATAGAGCGCGCCGTAAAAGACGTGCTGGCGCATGTCGCCCCAGTGGCCGGGGGGCAGGGGCGCCTCCATGTCCGATTTCTCAAGCGCCTTTTGCATCTGTTCGATCGTCATGTCCATCAGGCGTGAATGGCCATTGGTGCCGCCACGCTCATAGGTGACCCAGTAGGGGCGCATATAGCCTTCTTCGAAGACATGGACGGTCAGGCCGCGGGCGCGGGCGATGGCGATGGCGTCGGCATGGATCTGACGGGTATCGCCGTAAAGCACGATGTCGGTGACGGATTTTTCATCCAGCAACGTGTTGAAGGTCGCGGGCCAGGCATCGGCTGTGCCGCGGTAGGGCTGATAGGTCGCGCGATGGAACCAGAACGCCTGGTCGCCCGCATTGAACCCCACGCGCCAAACCTCCGCCCCGGCGGCGCGCAGCATCTTGCCCAGCCGGTTGAAGAAGGGACCGTGTGGCCCTTGCAGAAAGAGGAATACCCGCGTCTCTTGGGCCGTGGTGGTCATCGGGGGCTTTCTTTGGTTGCGGTGGCGCTTAATTAGTCTCAAAAGTCTGGCTAAAGTATGACCGGATGGCTTTTGCGCCATGTGTAACGGAGGATCACGCGATGTTCACGGGTATTATCACCGATATCGGCACCATAACCGAGCTCAGGCAGGAGGGCGATCTGCGGGTGCGGATCGCATGCGGGTATGACACCTCGCGCATTGACATGGGCGCGTCGATTGCAAGCGATGGCGTCTGCCTGACGGTCGTGGATCTGGGCCCCGACTGGTACGAGGTGCAGGTCAGCAAGGAAACGGTGGACCTGACCAATCTGGGCGATTGGCGCGTGGGGCGGCGGGTCAATCTGGAGCGGGCGTTGAAGGTGGGCGACGAGTTGGGCGGGCATATCGTGTCGGGCCATGTGGATGGCGTGGCCGAGGTGGTGGCGATGCGCGAAGAGGGCGACAGCACCCGCGTGACCCTGCGTGCGCCCGAAGCGCTGGCCCGTTTCATCGCGCCGAAAGGGTCGGTTGCGCTGAATGGCACATCCCTGACCGTCAATGAGGTCGATGGCTGTACCTTCGGGGTCAACTTCATCCCTCACACGAAGGTGGCGACGACCTGGGGCGATGTGGCCGTCGGTGACCGCGTGAACCTGGAAATCGACACGCTGGCCCGCTATGTCGCGCGGCTGGCGGACATGATGCAATGACGCCGCGGTGCAGGACGCCTGCACCTTACCGCGGTGCACCCCTTGTGACGCGGCGCTGCCTCTGGTCACGGGGGGCTGTCTGGGCTAGGTGCTGTTGCAACAGGAAGGATGCACGCCATGAGCTTTGAAACTCCCGGTCCGGTCGAGGCCGAACTTTCGGACGCGATCTCGCCCATCGAGGACATCATCGCGGAGGCCCGGGCGGGGCGGATGTATATCCTCGTCGACCACGAGGACCGCGAGAACGAAGGCGATCTGGTGATCGCGGCGGAATTCGCGGATGCCGAGGCGATCAATTTCATGGCGGCCCACGGGCGCGGGCTGATCTGTCTGCCGCTGACGCAGGAGCGGGTGGATACGTTGGAACTGCCGATGATGGCGGTGAACAATTCGTCGCGCCACGAGACCGCGTTCACCGTCAGCATCGAGGCGCGCGAGGGCGTGAGCACGGGCATCTCGGCCGCGGATCGGGCGCTGACGGTTGCCGTGGCCATCGACGAGGCCTGCGGGGCGGCGGATATCGCCACGCCAGGCCATGTGTTCCCGCTACGCGCGCGTGATGGCGGCGTGCTGGTGCGCGCGGGCCATACGGAAGCCTCCGTCGATATCAGCCGTCTGGCCGGGCTGACCCCTGCGGGCGTCATCTGCGAGATCATGAAGCCTGACGGCACCATGGCGCGGCTGCCCGACCTGGTGGCCTTTGCCGCTGAACACGGGCTGAAGATCGGCACGATCAGCGACCTGATCGCCTATCGCAACAAACACGACAACATGCTGGTGGAGCGTGACAATCGACTGGTCCAGTCCGCCTATGGCGGCGAATGGCGGATGCGCGTGTTCGAAGACCAGATTTCGGGAACCGACCACGTGGTGCTGAGCAAGGGCGACATCGGGAACGGCGAGCCCGTGTTGACGCGGACCCACGCGCTGAACGCGCTCGAGGATGTTCTGGGCCTCGGACCCAGCGCCCCCGACGAGCTGCCGCATGCGATGAAGATCATCGCCGAGGAGGGGCGCGGCGCGGTGCTGTTGTTCCGCGAACCCAACCCCCGCCTGCGGCTGGACAAGGAAGACGACGCCCCCCGCACGATCAAGCGGACCGGACTGGGCGCGCAGATCCTCGCCACGCTGGGCGTGCACGAGCTGATCCTGCTGACCGACAACCCGCAAACGAAATACACCGGGCTCGAAGCCTACGATCTGCGGATCGTCGGCACCCGCCCGATCACCGGAGGGGATGCTAATGGCCGCAACTGAGGAACACACCGTCTTGCCCGCGCCGACCTTCGACAAACCGGTCAAGGTGCTGATCGTCGTCTCGCCCTATTACAGCGACATCGCGAAGGGGCTTCTGACCGGCGCGAAATCGGCGCTTGAGGCGGCGGGCGCGGCCTATGAGGTCGTGGAAATGCCCGGCGCACTGGAAATCCCGACCGCGATCCGCATCTCGGAGCGGAGCAACGATTTTGACGGCTTCGTCGCGCTTGGCTGTGTCATCCGCGGTGAGACGACCCATTATGAGACTGTCTGCAATGACAGTTCGCGGGCGCTGCAGCTCTTGGGGCTTCAGGGCCTGTGTATCGGCAACGGCATCCTGACGGTCGAAACAAAAGCCCAGGCCGAGGTGCGCGCGGACCCCGATGGCCAGAACAAAGGCGGCGGCGCGGCGCTCGCGGCCTTGCATCTCATCGCGCTGGCCCGTAAGTGGGCGAGCACAAACAAGGACATCGGTTTCAAGCCTGCGGGCAGCGATACCTGATGGCCGCCAATCCGGACGGAAACACCACCGCATGAGCACCCCCTCGGACCCCCATAGCCGGTCTGACAACATGACTGGCAACATGAAGCGCAAGATGCGTACGGCTGCGCGGCTTTATGCCGTGCAGGCGCTGTTTCAGATGGAGCATTCCAATCTGACGCTCGACTCCGTGCGACTGGAATTTCTCGACCACCGATTTGGCGCGCTGATCGACGGGCAGGAGATGTTGGAGGGGGACGAGGCGCATTTTACACGGGTGTTGGAGGATGCGGTCAACCATCAGGCGTCGATCGACCAGATGACAGACCGCGCGCTGATCGCGAAATGGCCGATTGCGCGGCTCGACCCGACCCTGCGCGGGTTGTTTCGCGCTGCTGGTGCCGAACTGCGTGACATGGCGACGCCGCCGAAGGTGGTGATCGCCGAATACCTCGATCTTGCGGCGTCATTCTTTCCGGATGGCAAGGAGGCACGGTTTGTGAATGCCGTCCTCGACCACATGGCCCGCGAGGCCCGGCCCGAAGCGTTCTGACCGCACGTCCGCAGAGCGGCGATGGCCGGTCTTGAGGACGTATTCATACAGAGTGGCGAGCGGCATTTTTCCTCCTGTCCGGTGATGCGTGTTTTCCGGCCTGGATGCCGCCCGAGAAGGACAGCCGTCACATCTGTGGCCGGCACCTGCGGTGTTGGAATGCCGTAACGGGCCTGTGTGGGTCGGCCTTTCGCGGGGTCTGGTGCGCCTGCGCCCGGCCCGTGTCGATGAAACCTGACTGAACCCATTGATTTCCACCCGCAGCGAGAGTCGACCGCAGGGTGGTATTTGTGAAGGACGCCTGAATGTTCGATGGGGGTTAACCTGTTAACTGATCACCCCCTGCGAAACGAAAATCAAGCGGCGCAGCCGCTGGGTTGCTTTGTCGAGAGGGCACCGAGTGTTCCGGTATATCGATGACACATTTTCAGCGGCTGTTGGGGATGGGCGCAAACAGGCCGAAGGGCGACAAGAATCATGCCGGTCACACCGTCATGCGCGAGGAAATCGCAAAGCCTGACGGCGATGGTCCGCGTGACCGGTAAAAGGACGTGCCCTGTGGGGTGAAGTGTGGCGGGACCGCCGGTGCCGGGTCGGTTTTATTCCCGAGGACCTGTATGTACAGGTGGGCGCCAGATAAATGAACCAGGGCTCAGACAGAGCCAGCTCCCTCGGATTTGCTTAAGGCCACTGGAATGTAAACCTCAGTCGCGCAGGGCAGAACCCGCCACCCTTCTTAGGTAGGGTGCACAGGGGCACAGGGCAAGGCCTATCCGTTACGATCCTCAAGGAATTCTTAAGCGATCAGATTCTCGGGCAACAGGACTTCGGTCCCGTCGCTCCGGCGGTCTGTGGGCGTGCCGAATGGCGGATATGGGCCGTGTGCACGGGGCGGTTCGCTGATGGTTTCCGGTTCAGGCAAGCGGCTGTGGGAAAAAGGTCGAGTCTTGCAAGTGTTCATGAAATGTTCATAATTTCGAGCATGAACGAGACGTCCTTGATTCAGCCTGGCCAACTGTTGCAGCGTGGCGTGTCACGGCATCTGGCCTCGCACGGGTTCGCCTGTGTCGAAGAGCTGGTGCCCGCGCGGGGGCTGCGCGTGGACGTGATGGCGCTTGGCCCGAAGGGAGAGATCTGGGTGGTGGAGTGCAAATCCAGCCGCGCCGATTTCACATCAGATCAGAAATGGCCGCGCTATCTGGAATGGGCGGACCGGTTCTTTTTCGCGGTGGATGAGCATTTCCCGACAGAACTCTTGCCGGATGATCAGGGGCTGATCATCGCCGATGGCTATCACGGCGAAATCCTGAGGATGGCGCCGGAAGCCAGACTGGCACCTGCACGGCGCAAGGTCATGGTGCAGAAATTCGCGGTCACGGCCGCGCGGCGGCTACAGATCCTGCGCGATCCTGATATGCACCCCGAGTGGGACTGACCTTCGCGCGCGCGTCAATCCGGGGCTGGCATGGCCTGACCGGACGGCAAATGGGCGGTCTCAGCGTTTTTTCTTGCCGGTCATCTGCGCCGCGCGCTTGGCGGCTGCCATGATTTCTTCGGCGATCTCATGGGCCTCTTCGGGGGTGAAATCCATTGGTATCTCGATTCCGTCGCCTTCGATGAACAGGCGCACCATGCCCTGATCGGTTGGCCCGATTTGCAGGTTGGCTTCGATGTCGCGTTCGGTGTCGATACCCATGGGGTGCTCCTTTGTGCCGCAAGGTGGGTATCGCTACCGCCACGGGCATTGAAACGCAAGAGGTGGGCGGGCTAGGCTGTGCGCATGACAAAGGTTGTGCTGCGCCCGTTTCAGCCCGAAGACCGCGACTGGCTGGTGGCGACCCATTCGGAGCTTTACGCCCGAGAGGAAGGCTTTGACGCGCGCTTTGGCGTGCTGGTGGGGCAAATCCTTGACGATTTCATCGCAAACCATGACCCCGACACCGAGGCGGGATGGATCGCCTGGCAGGGCGCACGACGGCTCGGGTCGATCTTTTCCGTGCGGCTGGATGAGCGGCGTGCGAAGCTGCGGCTGTTTCTGCTGCTGCCCGAGGCCCGGGGGCGCGGATTGGGTTTGCACCTGTTGCAGACCTGCATGGGATTCGCCCGTGACTGCGGATACAGCGGAATGCAATTGTGGACCCACAAGAGCCACGAGGCCGCCTGTGCGCTCTATCTGCGCAACGGCTGGCAGGTGACCGGGGAAGTCCCAGTCGTCTCCTTTGGGCAGCCCCTGATCGAACAGACCTTCGAGATTACATTTTAGCGGGCCACTACGGCCCCTAGGGCCTTGCATTCCATCTGTGGGAAAGCTAAATCGACCCTGCGTGCCGCCTTAGCTCAGTTGGTTAGAGCGCTTGATTGTGGATCAAGAGGTCCCTGGTTCGAGACCAGGAGGTGGTACCATCAAAACCAATAAGGCATGGGTTTTTCAAAATCTTTCCCGCTGGTTTCAGTTCATTCTGACGATTCACGAACATGATGCACCTCGGTTTTCATTCATCTGAGGACCTGAGTCGGTTCGCGTTTGCGCCATCAAGCTGAATGGCGTGCTCTGTCTGGCTTTGCCGCTGATCCGAACGCGCCTCCGGGATCCTGTTTGCGGCGCCATGCGTTTCTGCGCATCGCGGTATCCGGGGCGCCAGCACGGGCGCGCGCAGGCCCCTCATGCAAGAACGGGCAAGCTGGCTGCGTGGGCCCGCCTGAAGCGAGTTCAGCGTGCCCGTGCGGGGTTTGTCCTGAAGACGGGCTGCCGGGGCCCGCGCCCGTGACCGAAAGGCTCTGGCGGGGCGGGTTTTTATGGTCCGGCTGCGAAAACTGCGGCTATTTGATGGCTACCGTCTGGCGCAACTGGCCGGTCAGGCGGTCGTAGATCAGGATCTGATCGCGGTCGGTCACCACCGCGTACCAATCGCCGCCCTGTGTGAACGCCTTGGCCGTCGCCCCGCGGGGCAGATCGATTTCCGTTGGAAGAAAAGGCGTCTCGCGGGTCAGACGGGTGACAAGCAATGCGATAACGATTACCACGCCGCACAACATCACGACTGTCAGTACCGTCACCAGCCGTCGCAGAAAGCGTAGGCTGCTTGCCTCAGGAAGATCATCCATGTCGCACCACCGAGTATCCTTTGTCATTGGTGGCATGCCACCGCCGCGCCTTGATAAGGCGCTTGCGCGTGATGTGCCAGAGCAGGCCGCGCTCTCGCGGACCCGTTTGGCCAGACTAATCGAAGAGGGTGCCGTTTTGGTAAACGGAATCGTGGTTCAGGATCCGCGCGCCTTGGTCGGGGAGGGCGCGCAGATAGACATCGATGTCGAAGAAGCCGCCGAGAGCCATATCGGACCCGAGGCGATCGCGCTGGATGTGGTGTTCGAGGACTCCGATCTGATCGTGATCAACAAGCCTTCGGGCATGGTGGTCCACCCCGCGCCTGGGTCTCCGTCGGGGACGTTGGTCAATGCGCTACTGGCCCATTGTGGCGATGACCTGTCCGGGGTCGGCGGCAAGAAACGCCCGGGCATCGTGCACCGGATCGACAAGGATACTTCGGGTCTGCTGGTGGTTGCGAAATCCGACGCCGCCCATCAGGGACTGGCCCGCCAGTTCGAGGCGCATACGGTCGAGCGTTATTACCAGGCGCTGGTGTACGGTGTGCCAGACGCCAATGATCCGCGCCTGCGGGGCGTGAAGGGGGCCAGTTTCGAGCCGGGGAATATCCTCAAGCTTACAACGCAGCTGGCCCGTCACAAGACCGACCGGCAACGGCAGGCGGTCCTGTTCCAGGGCGGGCGCCATGCGGTCACGCGGGCGCGCACCGTGCGCAGGTTCGGAACGCCCGAGGTGCTCGCGTTGATGGAATGCTGGCTGGAGACAGGGCGCACCCATCAGATTCGCGTCCATCTGGCGCATGCGGGCCACGGGCTGGTGGGGGATCCGACCTATGGTGGCAAACGCAAGCTGCCCAAGGCGGCATTGTCCGAGACGGCAGCCCAGGCGGTGAAGGATTTCCCACGTCAGGCGCTGCATGCGGCAGTGTTGGGGTTCAATCATCCGCTTACCGGTCAGGCGATCCGCTTCGAGGCGCCGTTGCCGACCGATATGCAAGAGCTTCTTGCCGTTCTGGAGTGACGGGCGTTCACGGGGCCTTCCGCGCGCGCATCCCTGACCGTCCGGCATTGAAATGATCCACAAATCTATGTGACGCAGGTCAATTTGCCATATTCTCTTTACGATTATGATATAATAGTGAACGAAACCGTTTAGCTACATCTTGTATCTGAAACGCTACATGCCCACATGGCATGTTAAGCCTCGTAACATGAGGCTTCAGGGATAAAGGAAGAACGCCATGGCCAATTACGCAAATCTGCCAGCGCCAACGCCGGAAGGCGGCCTGAACCGTTACATGCAGGAAATTCGCAAGTTTCCCCTGCTGGAGCCGGAAGAGGAATACATGCTGGCCAAGCGTTGGGTCGAGGAACAGGACACAGAGGCGGCCCACAAGATGGTGACATCCCACCTGCGGCTCGCGGCGAAAATCGCGATGGGCTATCGTGGCTACGGTCTGCCGCAGGCAGAGGTCATTTCCGAGGCAAACGTGGGCCTGATGCAGGCGGTAAAGCGGTTCGATCCCGAAAAAGGGTTCCGGCTGGCAACCTATGCGATGTGGTGGATCCGCGCGTCCATCCAGGAATACATCCTGCGCTCGTGGTCGCTGGTAAAGCTGGGCACGACGTCGGGCCAGAAGAAGCTGTTTTTCAACCTGCGCAAGGCCAAGAACAAGATCGGTGCGCTGGAAGAAGGCGATCTGCGCCCCGAGAATGTGAAGCGAATCGCCACTGATCTGGGTGTGACGGAGGCCGAGGTCATCTCGATGAACCGGCGGATGGCTGGCGGGGATGCGTCCCTGAATGCCACAGTCGGCTCCGATGGCGAGGGGACGATGCAATGGCAGGACTGGCTGGAGGACGAAGACGCCGACCAGGCCAGCGACTATGAAGCGCGTGACGAGCTTGAGACGCGCCGCGAGATGCTGGTCGAGGCGCTGGACGTGCTCAACGACCGTGAAAAAGACATTCTGACCCAGCGGCGCCTGAGCGACGAGACGATCACGCTGGAAGATCTGTCATCGCAATACGGTGTCAGCAGGGAACGGATCCGCCAGATCGAAGTGCGTGCATTCGAGAAGTTGCAGTCGCGGATGCGGGAGCTGGCGAAGGAAAAGGGCATGATGGCAACGGCCTGATCCCTTTGCAGGACTGTTTTCGGGGCCGCTCCTGTTCGGGGCGGCCTTTTTGCGTGACAGAACGCCGAATTTGACCTGTCGGGTCCGCTTGGGGCTGAAATTGGCTTCAGGCGCTGGGTCTTGCGGGCAGGTTGTCCCGGATCCGAACAGGCCAGCCTTCGCCCAGAGGTCGGCACGCAGCGCGACACCCTTGGCAAGATCGGGCGGGCGTCCTACTCTGTTCCCCAC
>JBFFQZ010000059.1:0-12061 GCA_041573235.1 Sulfitobacter sp.
TCCCGGAATTCGCGGAAGCGATCCGGTCCTCGCCCGCCGCCGAGGTGGCTGCCGATCTGATGCAATCGCGCAGCGCGCAGCTGTTTCACGATCATGTGCTGGTGAAAGAACCCGGCACCTCGATGGCCACGCCCTGGCATCAGGACGGCCCCTATTACTTTGTCGAAGGACGCCAGACAGTCAGTTTCTGGTCACCGCTCGATCCGGTCACCGATGCCACGCTGCGCTGCGTCGCAGGCTCGCACCGATGGGAAAAACCGGTGCTGCCCACCCGTTGGGTCAAGGGTGATGCGTTCTTTGACCCTGCCCCCTACATGCCCGTGCCGGACCCCGATGCCGAAGCGATGGATGTCCGCGAATGGCCGATGCAGCCGGGCGATGCGGTGGCGTTCAACTATGCCATCCTGCATGGCGCGCGGGGCAATACCTCGGACAGCCGCCGACGGGCGTTTTCGCTTCGGCTTGTCGGGGATGACGCGCGGTATACAGAACGTCCGGGGCCCACATCGCCACCGTTTCCGGGCCATGGCATGGCCACCGGAGATCGCTTGCGCGAGGATTGGTTCCCGATCCTGTTCGAGCGTCACTGACGCAGGAACGGGCCGGACCGGTGAAGGGCGGGAAAAACCGCCGGGAAAATCGACCGCAAACCGCAATCCATGACGCGAACCCTTGCCCGCATTGACCCGGATTGATCATGTCGCGGTCTTCGGGTCGGCATCCGGACCCCCTATCGGGGTCCGGAACGGGGGGTCCGGGGACCCCTCAAGCAAACGCGATGGCGCGGCCCGCACGCAGGCCGCGCGCGCGGCTCACGCCGCTTCGATCTTGATCAGCTCGATGTCGAACTGCAGATCCTTGCCCGCAAGCGGGTGGTTTGCATCCAACGTCACGGTGGCCTCGTCGACCTCGACCACCGTCACCGGCATCGCTTGCCCGTCCGGCGTCTGCATCTGCAGCTGGATCCCGACCTCAAGCGGAATATCCGCCGGGATGCCGTCGCGCGGCACCGCCTGGCGCATGTCCGGGTTCAACTGACCGTATGCGTCGTCCGCGCCGATCTTGACCACTTTCTTGTCGCCAACCTGCATGCCGGGGATCGCTGTATCCAGCCCTGGAATGATCTGGCCCGATCCAACAACGAACGCCAAAGGGTCACGCCCTTCGGAACTGTCGAACGGGGTGCCATCCAGAAGGGTTCCGGTATAGTGCAAATGTACGGTATCGCCTGCCTTTACTTCGGCCATGTGTCGTCTCCAATCGTGTAGGGGGAATGGAAGGAGGCCGCGTATCTGCGCGGGTTCTCCAAAAAGATGGCCATACCTTTTCAACTCCGACACCAAAGGACAACCCCCATTTCGCCCTTTTCCACGGCCGCGCTGAGTGTCAGTCTGCCCCGAACACCCTGAACACGGAGCCCCCCATGCCCATCACCACATGTATCTTCGACGCCTACGGCACGCTCTTCGACGTGGCCGCCGCCGCGCGGCAGGCCGCATCAGAGCCCGACTATGCCCGGATCAAGGACGACTGGCCCCTGTTGGCCGAACACTGGCGCCTCAAACAGCTGCAGTACAGCTGGCTGCGCGCGGTGGCGGATGCGCACTGCGATTTCTGGCAGGTCACGCAGGACGGGCTGGACTGGGCGCTCGAGAAAACCGGGCATGAGGGTGATGGCGCGCTGCGCGAGCGGCTCTTGCAGCTCTACTGGGAGCTGGGCGCATACCCGGAGGTGCCCGCCATGCTGAGCGCGTTGAAAGCGGCGGGGCTGAACACGGGCATTCTGTCCAACGGCTCTCCGGCGATGCTGAGCGGCGCGGTTGACTCAGCCGGGATCGACGGGGTGCTTGACGCGCTCCTGTCGGTGGAAAGCGTGGGCATCTTCAAACCCGACGCACGGGTCTATGATCTGGTGGGCGCCGAATTCGGCTGCTCCCGCGACGAGGTGCTGTTTGTGTCCTCCAACGGCTGGGACGCGGCAGCGGCCACCGGCTATGGCTTTACCACCGCCTGGGTCAACCGGGGCGGTGATCCGGTCGACCGGCTGCCGTGGCGCCCGAAACATGAACTCCGTGACCTCACGGGCATTCCTGAATTGGCAGGGGTGTAATGGCATATTTCAAGACATCCGACGGCTTGACCCTTTACTATGAGGACGAAGGCACCGGCCTGCCGGTCCTGTGCCTTGCCGGCCTGACGCGCACCACGGCTGATTTCGATTACGTCACCCCGCATCTGGCCGACACGCGCCTGATCAAGCTCGACTACCGTGGTCGCGGCAAGAGCGATTTCGACCCGGAGTGGAAGAACTACACGCTGCCCGTGGAATGCCGCGATGCGATCGAACTGCTGGATCATCTCGCGCTGGACAAGGTCGCCATCATCGGCACCTCGCGCGGCGGGCTGAATGCCATGGGCCTCGCGATGGGGGCGCGGGACCGGCTGCTGGGGGTCGCGCTCAATGATGTGGGACCGGTGATCGACCCGAAAGGCATCGAGTTCATCAAGCAATACATCGGCCGCAACCCTGCCGCGAAAACCCATGAGGAAGCGGCTGCCGCCATGCAACACGCCTTTCCCGAGTTCGCCAACATGCCCGAAGACCGCTGGCTGACCGAGGCACGCAAACACTACACCCAGGGACCCGACGGGCTGCAAATCACCTATGACCCGCATCTGCGCGATGCGACGCTGGCGATGGCCGACAACATGACACCCGATCTGTGGCCGTTCTTTGACGCGCTGGCGGGTCTGCCGCTGGCGGTGGTCTGGGGGCTGAATTCGAACCTGCTGACCGAACAGACAGTCACACAGATGCAGGAACGCCGCCCCGACATGATCCTCGGCAAAGTGCCTGACCGCGGCCATATCCCCTTTCTGGATGAGCCGGAGGCGGTCGCGGCGCTGCGCACCTGGGTGGAGCGGATGCAATGAACATCGACATGATCCGCGCCGCCGCCGAGCGGCTGAAGGGGCACGTGCGCCGCACCCCACTGCTGAGCGCGCCATTCCTGGACGAGATCGCAGGTCGGCGCGTCTGGATCAAACCAGAGTGTCTTCAGCACACCGGCAGCTTCAAGTTCCGTGGCGGCTATTCGGCGCTTTCGGCGCTTGATCCTGAAACCCGCGCGCGCGGGGTGATCGCCTTTTCTTCCGGCAATCACGCACAGGGCGTGGCCTATGCCGCCCGGCTTCTGGGCGCGCCTTCGGTGATCATCATGCCCAGCGATGCCCCGGCCCTGAAGGTCGCCAACACGCGCGCCTATGGTGCCGAAGTCGTCTTGTACGATCGCGCGACGGAATCCCGCGAGGATATCGGCGCGCAGCTCAGCGCCGAGCGCGGTCTGACGCTGATCAAACCCTACGATGAGCCGCAGGTGATCGCGGGTCAGGGCACCTGCGGCCTGGAAATCGCCGAACAGGCCGCCGCACGCGGGATCGACCGTGCCGAGGTGATCGTGTGCTGTGGCGGTGGCGGGCTGACGTCCGGCATTGCACTGGCGCTCGAAGCGGATGCGCCCGGCCTGCGCGTCCGGACCGCAGAGCCCGAAGGCTTTGACGATGTGGCGCGTTCGCTCAAATCGGGGCAGATCGAAACCAACGCGGCCACCTCGGGCAACATCTGCGACGCGATCATCACGCCCCGGCCCGGCGACCTGACCTGGCCGGTGATCAAACGTCTGTGCGGTCCGGGCCTTGCGGTCACCGAGGACGAGGCGCTTGATGCCATGGCGCAGGCGTTCCTGCGGCTCAAGCTGGTGGCCGAACCGGGGGGCGCTGTGGCGCTGGCCGCGGCACTGTATCGCCGCGACGAGATCGAGGGCGAAGATGTCATCGTCACGATCTCGGGCGGCAATGTGGATCCGGCGATGTTCGCGCGGGCGCTGGCGCGCCTGTGATGTCCGATATCCCCGCACGCAACCATTTCCCCGAGGTTATAGCGCCCCGTGCCAGGCGCGCCCCGGAGCTTTCCACCCGGCACTGAAAGGTCCCAAGCCATGAAAATCTTCGACGCAGGCGACGTGCGGATTCACTACCGGGAGGACGGACCAGAGGATGGCCCGCCGGTGGTCTTTGCCAATTCGCTCGGCACCGACATGAGGCTTTGGGATCCGATCCTGCCGATGTTGCCGAAGGGACTGCGGATCATCCGCTGGGACAAGCGCGGGCATGGCCTGTCGACGGTGCCGCCCGCACCCTACACGATGGGGGCGCTGATCACCGATTGCGAACGGCTGCTTGATCACCTGCAGGTCCGCGACTGTGTTTTCGTGGGGCTGTCGATCGGCGGAATGATCGCGCAGGGGCTGGCGGTCAAGCGGCTGGATCTGGTCCGTGCCCTGGTGCTGAGCAACACGGCCGCCAAGATCGGCACCCCCCAGCTCTGGGCCGAGCGGATCGCGGCGGTCGAAACCGGCGGCATCGAATGCCTTGCCGACGCCGTAATGGAGCGGTGGTTTTCCGAACAGTTCCGCGCAAAGCCGGAGCTTGAATTGTGGCGCAACATGCTGGTGCAGCAGGCGGACGCAGGCTATGCGGGCTGTTCTGCGGCGATCTCGGGCACCGATTTCTACACGCCGACCAGTGGCTTGCGCCTGCCGTGCCTCGGCATCGCGGGATCCGAGGACGGCTCGACCCCGCCGGATCTGGTGCGCGAAACCACGGACCTGATCCCCGCCTCGAAATTTCACCTCATCCGCCGCGCGGGTCACCTGCCCTGCGTGGAACAGCCCGAGGAATACGCGCGGGTCCTGAGCGGTTTCCTGACTGCGGTCGGCCATGTCTGAGCGCTCCGTTCCGGGCTCCGCCCTCATGGCCGACCACCGGCCGCCGCCCTGGAACGCCACATCATGCGGGCCTTCACGCGCCTGCCGTTCTACTACCCTCCGGACAGACAGACCCATCCGCGCGCCGGGTTAATCCCGCCGCTCCTCCGACACACAACAAACGAGAACCGACATGGCCGCATCCGTATTCGACAGCCCGCTTCATGCGCATCTTTTCCCAACCGGAGAGGCAGGGCGCCTGTTCTCGGATTCCGCCGCGATCCGCGCGATGTTGCTGGTTGAGGGCGCGTTGGCGCGGGCGCAGGGTACGCTGGGCGTGATCCCCGAACTCAGCGCCGCCGCAATCGGGCGCGCGGCGATGGAGATCGCGATCGATCCCGGCGCGATCGCAAAATCGACAGGGGAAAATGGGGTAAGCGTGCCGGGTCTCGTCGCCGCCTTTCGCGCCGAAATGAACGCCCCCGAGCATGCCCAATACGTGCATTGGGGCGCAACGAGCCAGGACATCATCGACAGCGGCCTGATGCTGCGCCTGCGACAGCTTCTGGTGCTGGCCGAGGCCGATCTGCGCGCGATCCTGTCGGCGCTTGCCGATCAGGCCGAACGTCACGCGGACCTGCCCATGGCCGGACGCACCTGGGGTCAGCAGGCGACCCCGACAAGCTGGGGCGCGGTGCTGGCCGATTGGGGGCACGAACTGTGCGATCTGACCGAGGCCCTTGAGCCGCTGCGCGGGTCCTCGCTGGTGGTGGCGCTGTCAGGGGCGGCGGGGACGTCCTCCGCTTTGCCGCATCCCGCCGAGACGCGCGCGGCGCTGGCCGAGGGGTTGGGATTGGCCGATCCCGGTCGCAGCTGGCACGTGGCGCGCGGCCCGATCCTGCGGATCGCGGACTGGCTGGTGCAGGTGACGGGGGTTTGCGCGCGGATGGGCGCGGCGCTTGTCGCGATGACCGGCACCGAGGTGGCGGAGGTGCGCATCGGCGCCGCCGGCGCGTCCTCGACGATGCCGCAGAAACAGAACCCCGTCGGTCCCAGCATGATGCAGGCGCTGGGGTACCACGCCACCGCCCTGCACGCGGCACTCGGCCCCGGCACCCAGCACCTGCACCAGCGTGATGGTGCTGCCCTGTTCACCGAGTGGATGGTGCTGCCGCAACTGGCCCTCGGCGCGGCATCTGCCTTGCAGCGGACCCGGTCGGTGGTGACCGGGCTGGCCCCAGATGCGGAACGGATGGCCGCGAACCTTGCTGCCGGACAGGGCCTGATCCACGCCGAAGCCCTCAGCTTTGCGCTGGCCCGCCAGATGCCGCGCCCGGAAGCACAGGCCGCGACAAAGGTCCTGTGCCGCGCCGCGTTGGCACAGGGCGAGACACTCGAAAAGCTCGCGCGGGCGGCACATCCGGATCTGCCGGAGGGGCTGTTCGATCCCGCGCGCGCGCTGGGGCAGGCCCCGGTGGACGCGCGTGCCTTTGCCGCGCGGGTCCGCTAACGAGTGCGCCTGCCTGTTGTCTTCATCCTGCTGACGGTGATGATCGATGCCATGGGCATCGGTCTGATCATCCCGGTGATGCCCGATCTCATTCAGGACGTTGGCGGCGGCACGCTGGCCGAGGCCGCCATCTGGGGTGGTATCCTGTCGACGACATTCGCGGTGATGCAGTTTCTCTTCGGCCCGGTCGTCGGCGGCCTGTCGGACCGCTTTGGGCGCCGTCCGGTGCTGCTGGTCGCCTTGCTGGTCATGGCGCTGGATTACGTGCTGATGGCGGTCGCGCCCGTGCTGTGGCTGTTGCTGGTCGGGCGCGTCATCGGCGGGATCACCGCCGCCACGCAGTCGACGGCGTCGGCCTATATGGCCGACATCTCGAAACCCGCGAACCGCGCGGCGAATTTCGGACTGGTCGGTGCGGCCTTTGGCGCGGGGTTTGTCCTAGGCCCGCTGCTGGGTGGGTTGCTGGCCGAGTACGGCACCCGCGCGCCATTCTGGCTGGCGGCGGCGCTGGCCGCGGCGAACGCGCTGTTCGGCTGGGTGGTTCTGACCGAAACCGTCACCGACGCACGGCGGCGCGCCTTCAACTGGCAACGCTCGAACCCGCTGGGCGCGTTGCGCACACTGGGGCGGCTGCCGGGCGTGACCACTTTGCTGGTGGTCTATTTCATCTACTACATCAGCTTTGCCGTCTATCCCGCCGTCTGGTCCTATTTCGGCAAGGAGCGTTTCGACTGGTCCCCCGCCACCATCGGCCTGTCGCTTGCCCTGTTCGGCGTGATGATGGCGCTGATCCAGGGCGGTCTGATCCGCCCCGTTCTTGCCCGGCTGGGAGAGCGCGGCACGGTCATCGCGGGCCATGTATGTTCGATCCTCAGCCTGACGGCCATCGCCATGATCGACTCCGGCGCGCTGGTGCTCGTGCTCGCGCCGCTGGCTGCCCTGGGCGGGATCGTCCCCCCCGCGTTGCAGGGCATGATGTCGGTGCGCGTCGCCGACGACTCGCAGGGTGAGCTGCAGGGCGCGCTGACCTCTGCCTCGGCGCTGGCGATGATCCTGTCGCCGCTGGTGATGACCTTTACCTTCGCGCGTTTTACCGACGCCGAAGCCCCGGTTTACCTGCCCGGCGCGCCATTTCTGCTGGCCGCGACGCTGAGCGCGCTTGGCCTGATCGTGATCTGGTTCACCAGACGCATCCGCGACTGACGCAAAGACCTGTTCAGAGTGCAGAAAAGCGCTTGTGGGTGAACACGATCTGGGCAACCCTCCGACCAAGCCAGGAAGGGAATTACAGATGAAGAAAATCAAAGCCGCCGTGTGCCACAGCTTTGGCGCGCCTCTGCAAGTCGAAGACATCACGCTGCGTCCCCCGCAAGCCGGGGAGGTCGAGGTACTTCTGGATGCGGTCGCAATCTGCCACTCGGACATCTCCTTTGCCGAGGGCGCGTGGGGCGGATCTTTGCCTGCCGTCTATGGTCACGAGGCGGCGGGCACCGTCGCTGCGGTGGGTGCAGGGGTGGCGGGCGTCGCGGTGGGCGACAGCGTCGTGGTAACACTGATCCGCTCCTGCGGGACCTGCCCGTCCTGCGCCGGAGGGGTGCCGACGCTGTGCAGCACGCCCTATGACGGAGATCAGGGACCGATCAAGACGGCCGATGGCGGCAAGCTGCATCAGGCGATGGCCTGCGGTGCCTTCGCCGAAGCCGTGGTCGTGGACCAGCGCCAGATCGTCAAGATCGGCGACAACATCCCCAAGGACAGTGCCGCGCTGATTGCCTGCGGGGTGATCACGGGTGTCGGCGCGGTGGTGAACGCGGCCGGGCTGCGCGCCGGACAGGACGTCGTCGTGATCGGCGCGGGTGGCGTCGGACTGAACGCGATCCAAGGCGCGCGAATCGCCGGTGCCCGGCGCATCGTCGCTGTCGACATGAGCGCGGAAAAGCTGGCCATCGCAAAGGAATTCGGGGCCACGGACGGCGTGCTTGCAACCGGGGCAAAGCCGTGGTCCGAGGCCAAGCGCGCCATCGGTCGCGGTGCCGATGCCGTGATCGTCACCGTCGGCGCGATCCCGGCCTATGACACAGCGCCGAAGTACCTCGCCTATGGCGGCAAGGTGGTCATGGTGGGCATGCCGCATTCCGGTGCCAAGTCGACCTATGAGCCGGTGATGCTTGCCGCTGTGGGCCAGGGAATGGTCGGCTCGAAAATGGGGGACGTGGTGATCCAGCGGGACATTCCGTGGATGGTCGATCTGTACGAGCAGGGACGGCTGAAGCTGGACGAATTGATTTCGGGACGCTGGCGGCTGGACCAGATCAACGAGGCGATCGCCGACACCAAGACCGGGGCGGCGCGGCGCAACGTGATCATGTTCGACCGCTAGAACAATGGTGCAGGATGCCTGCACCTTACAGAAGGTACGGTGCGGGCGGGCGTTTTCGGGCAAGATCAGGCCCGTGCGATGAGGTCAAGCGGCCCTGCGGGCTTTGGGAGAGATGTGATGCAGTTGAAAGACCTGGACGTGATCGTCACTGCGCCGCCTGCACCGGGCTGGGGCGGGCGCTATTGGATATTGGTGAAGCTCACGACCGCCTGCGGGATCGTGGGCTGGGGGGAATGTTATGCGTCCTCCGTCGGGCCGGACGCAATGCGCGCGGTGATCGGCGATGTCTTTGCCCGCCACATGGCCGACGAAAACCCCGAGAACATCGAACTGATGTTCCGCCGCGTCTATTCCTCGGGGTTCACGCAGCGGCCCGATCTGACTGTCATCGGCGCCTTTTCCGGACTCGAGATCGCCTGCTGGGACATCCTTGGCAAAGCACGAGGGCGGCCGGTTCATGCCTTGCTGGGAGGCCGGATGAACGAGCGCATCCGCGCCTACACCTATCTCTATCCCCTGCCCCACCACGACTTGACGGAGTTCTGGACATCGCCCGAAATGGCGGCCGAGGCGGCGCTGGATGCAGTCGAGCGCGGCTATACCGCCGTTAAATTCGATCCCGCAGGGCCTTACACGCTGCGGGGTGGGCATATGCCCGCGATGTCGGACATTTCCATTTCCGTCGCCTTTTGCAAGGCGATCCGCGAGGCGGTCGGCGATCGGGCAGACCTGCTGTTCGGCACCCACGGGCAATTCACGACTGCCGGGGCAATCCGGCTGGGACGCGCGATCGAACCTTACCAGCCGCTCTGGTTCGAGGAACCGGTGCCGCCCGACAACGTCGGACAGATGGCCAGGGTCGCTGCCGCCGTCAGCATCCCTGTGGCCACGGGCGAGCGGCTCACGACCAAGGCCGAGTTCGCGACGGTTCTGCGCGAAGGCGCGGCGACGATCCTGCAGCCCGCGCTGGGGCGTGCCGGGGGCATCTGGGAAATGAAAAAGGTCGCGGCCATGGCCGAGGTCTATAACGCGCAGATGGCACCGCATCTCTATGCCGGGCCGGTGGAATGGGCGGCCAACGTGCACCTCGGTGTCAGCATCCCCAACCTGCTGATGGCCGAAACCATCGAAACACCCTTTCACGACGCGCTGATCAAGGGCAGCATCCGCGTCGAAAATGGCTTTATCAGCGCGCCGACCGCCCCCGGCCTTGGGATCGAGGTAGACGAGGATCTGGCCCGTGCACATCCCTATCACGGTGACGGCCTGCACCTGGAAATGCGTGAGGCGCCCTGCGACTATGTCAACGGCAATGCGTTCGCGGGTGGCGCCCCTGTACGCAAGGCCTGACGGCCGTGGATCGGGGGCGCGGGGCACGCAGGGCGATCGTTGGTGACTTGGCCGCGCGGCAGGCATGACGGGCGGCCAAGTGCGGCCCGGACACCCTGTCACCGAAGACCGACAGATCGAACGCCCCCCGGCGTCCCCTCGGATGAAACGCCAATAAGCCATCATTCTTCCCTCGCTCATGCGCCGTTGACGCGGCTCGGATCGCCGACGAATTGGCCAATCACCGCGACCGGAATGCGCTCCGGACCGGGCGCCTGCTCAGGCTGTGGTCGTGGCCGACCAAAATCTGCATCGTCTGGGCGCCGGGCCGAAGAGGCAAGGCCAAGGGCATCGTCAGGATGCTCCGCCGCCCGCGAAATGTTCGGCATCGATACCTCCCGAGCGCCAAAGGTACTGCGAAGACGCTCGGACCACGAAGCAAGCCGCCTCCCTTGCCATGGAACGAAGGGCGACGCATGGTGCCGCAAATACCTTCGACAGGAGCGGTATGACCGACGCCCGCCATACGCCCACCGCTCGCTGGCGCGATGTGCTGAATCGCAGCTATGCCGGGGCGCTTGGCATCACCTGTCTGGCCGTGTTCCTGCATGCGGCGGACGGGCTCTTGGTTGCCACGATGCTGCCCACCATCGTGGCCGAAATCGGCGGCGTGACGCTGATTTCCTGGGTGGTAATGCTGTACGAGGTAGGTTCGATCGTGATGGGGGCGGCCTGCGGGCTGATCATCGCACGGCGCGGGCTGCGCGGCCCGATGACCGCAGCGGCGCTGGTGTTTTCCGCAGGCTGTGCAATCAGTGCCATGGCGCCGGACATGCCCGTGCTGCTGTGGGGCCGGGTGCTTCAGGGCCTCGGCGGAGGAGGCCTCATGGCGATGGCCTTTGTCGCGCTGACGCTTCTGTTTCCATCGCACCTGCGGGCGCGGGTGATCGGACTTGTCTCGACCGTCTGGGCGGCGGCGGCTTTCATCGGACCGCTGATTGGTGCGTTGTTCGTGCAGTACCTGAGCTGGCAGGCAGCCTTCTGGGCATTCACCGCAGTCTCGGCGCTTCTGGCGCTGTGGCTCTGGACGTCGATCCCGGAAACGGCCACACGCGCGGCACAAGGCCGCTTTCCCGTTACCCGTCTGGCGCTGCTGCTGGGCGCGATCCTGCTGATCGCCTACGGCGGAGAGCATCTGTCGCCCCTGTTCACCCCGCTGTACGTCGGGGTCGGCATGGCGCTATTTGCGGGCTTCCTGTGGCGCGATGCGCGCAGCCCCGGTAACCGGCTCCTGCCGCGCTTTGACCCTTTGCTGCGCGATCCGGTTTCGGCGCTCCTTGCGATGATATTCTTCTTTGCCTCGGCGGGAATCGCGGTGGGCACCTTCGTGCCTTATTTCCTGTCGACCCTGCATGGCTTCAGCCCGTTTCAGGCCGGCTTCCTGATCGCGCTCGAAGCGATCCTTTGGGCCGCGACAGCAGCGCTCATCTCGGGCCAGCCCGAGCACCGAGATGCGCGCAACATCGCGACTGGGCTGGCTTTGGTGTCGCTGAGCATCCTGGGCTTTGCGGCGTCGGTCGCCACCGGGCCGATCTGGTTGATCGCGCTGTCGGCGGCCCTTCAGGGGATTGGATTTGGCGCGGCGTTCACCTTCATGCCGCGCATGGCGGCACGGCTGTGCGCGCCTGAGGATCAGCCGATTGTCGCGGCGGCGGTCCCGACAGTGCAGCGAACCGGCTATGCCGTCGGCGCGGCCTATCTGGGGATCGTGGCGAATGTCGCGGGCATCGCCCAGGACGCGCCCCATGACGCCGCGCGGATGGTGTTCGTCGCCGGAGTGCCGATGGTTGGCCTTGGCATGGTCGCGGTCTGGCGCCTGCTCGCCCAGGCCTGACTGCAACGCTCAGGGCGCTTGCATCATGCAAAGGGTGCCCACGAGGATCAGGCCAAGCGCGCAACCCACATCGAGGTTGAACCAGCTGCGGGCGAGAAACTCCGGCCCCCAGCCAGAAATGCTTTGTCACGGCCCAACCGCCCCGGCCAGCACCACCAGCGCCTCCACCCACCGCTCGAAAA
>JBFFQZ010000060.1:0-12021 GCA_041573235.1 Sulfitobacter sp.
AGCGCGGCGGCCACATTCGGCCCCTGCCCCGGCGCCATGCAGAACCGGGTGCATTCCCAGATCAGCGGGCTCCGGATCGGACCGCTCGTAAGATGGCTGAAGTGATCGTTGATCATCACCGGGCCCACCGTAGGCAGGAACCGGGTAGAGCCGCCATGCCCACCTTCGGCTGTCTCCCAGATCACGTAGAGCGGGTTCAGGTCGTCGTATTCGTCCTGTTCATGCCCTTGCCCGTCGACCGTGACATCCCAGCCCAGCCGCCTGTGGAACTGGTCGGCACGATGGGTGAACATCTCATCGGCCAGGCGTGGAAATTGATCAAGCTCATTGGCATAGACATAGCGCAGCATGTGGTGGCTCCCCGTGGCATCTGATTGATGCACAAAGGATTAACCCTGCGTTTCTTAATACCAGCCGAGCAGAGCGCGCGCCCCGCAGCGCCAATGCGCAACGGGGGGGCTGCCCGGATCACACGACGATCAGACCGCGGCTCATGGCCCGTGCGACCGCGTGGGTCGTATTCAACGCGCCCAGTTTGAACCGCGCGCTTTCGATATAGACCCTCAGCGTGTGTTCCGAGATGGACAGCGTATTCGCCACCTGCGCCCGGTTGTAGCCGATGGCCAGCAAGGTCATCGCGTCCACTTCCCGGGGGGACAAGGCCTGCGATTGCTCGGGCTGGCGGTCGGGTTCAAACTCCAATGCCTTTTCGTTGAAGTAATGCGCGATCAGGATGAGGTCGCGGCGGTTCTTTTCCGTAAAGGCGATCCAGGCATCATCGTCGCAGCTGTGGTTCGTCGTGAAAAGCGCGAACTGCCCGTTTGGCCCCCGGATGGGGATCGAGTAGCCCTGGTTTCCGACCCCGTATTCCGCCGCGACTTTTCGAAACTCTCTTGCGGCGCGGCTGGACCAGTCGAGCTGCTTCCAATCGACCGGGTGAAATCGTTGATAACACCCCTGGATAACAGGATCTATTCGCAGATAATTTTCGTCGAGATATTTATCTCGCCACTCATCCGAATAGGTGCCGCAGCCATATTGATCACCCGCCGAGTCCACCCAGTGGTAGACGATATGATCAACGTCGTAATAATCTTTCAGCGCCTCCGAGACGCTTTGCATTCCGTCAAGCGTATTCGCTTTTTCGAGGATCGCGAGGATCTGTTCCAGTTGGTCGTGTTTCGCCATGCCCGCCGCTCGCAGACCTCTCATCCCTTGAGGCGATCTCAGCCGCGGCTAGCAGCGCAGTGTCATCAAGTTGCTCGGCCAACAATGGCAAGTCATTGGCGTGAGCAAAACTGCGCAGGTCGGCAAGAACGTCTATTATCCACTCATTTTGCAATCCGATTTTCCCCTCTCAATAGTTAACAAATCCTTAACACAAGCATAGCATGTATTAATGCGCTGTTCCTATTCGCGAATTCCCCCTCCCCAGAAATGGGGAAGTCGATCGTGACAACATCTTGATTGCATTGAACCGGTTTCGAAAACGTAAACGTCCCGCGAATCAGCTGTTGATTCGCGGGACGTCAGCTCGGCCTCCGGAAGTGCCAAATGTCAGCGGCGGGCTTCCAACGCGTCTTCCAGCGTCCGCAGCCCTGTCGTGGGCGCCTGAACCAGAACGGACATGTTCCCGGGTTTATGCTCGTTGCGCATCATCTTCATGTGCGCCTCGGGCAGATCGTTCCAGGCAAAGACCTCGGACATGCACGGATCCAACCGCCGCTCCAGCATCAGACGGTTCGCCGCCGACGCCTGCTTGAGGTGCGCGAAATGCGAGCCCTGCAAACGCTTCTGGTGCATCCACATGTAACGCACGTCGAACGTCAGGTTGAAGCCGCTCGTGCCCGCGCAGATCACGACCATGCCGCCTTTCTTGACCACGAAGGTCGAGACAGGAAAAGTCGCCTCGCCGGGGTGCTCGAACACCATGTCCACGTTGTTGCCCTTGCCGGTGATGTCCCAGATCGCCTTGCCGAACTTGCGCGCTTCCTTGAACCACTCGGCGTATTCGGGCGTGTTTACCGTGGGCAGTTGCCCCCAGCAGTCAAAATCGCGCCGGTTCAGCACGCCCTTTGCGCCCAGATCCATCACGAACTGCCGCTTGCTCTCGTCCGAGATCACGCCGATGGCATTGGCGCCTGCGGTGTTGATCAGCTGGATCGCATAGGATCCCAGCCCCCCCGACGCGCCCCATACCAGAACGTTCTGGCCGGGCTTGAGGTCATGGGGCTCATGTCCGAACAGCATCCGATAGGCGGTGGCCAGCGTCAGCGTATAGCAGGCCGCCTCTTCCCATGTCAGGTGCTTGGGACGCGGCATCAGCTGCTGCGACTGCACCCGCGTGAACTGCGAGAACGATCCGTCAGGGGTCTCATAGCCCCAGATCCGCTGGGAGGGCGAATACATCGGGTCGCCGCCGTTGCACTCTTCGTCGTCGCCATCGTCCTGGTTGCAGTGGATCACCACCTCGTCGCCGACTTTCCAGCGCTTGACCTTGTCGCCCACCGCCCAGACGATCCCCGAGGCATCCGAGCCGGCGATGTGGTAGGGTTGCTTGTGGCCGTCGAAGGGGCTGATCGGAACGCCCCGCGCGGCCCAGACGCCGTTGTAGTTCACGCCCGCCGCCATCACCAGAACCAGCACATCCTGGCTGTCCAGCTTGGGCACCTCCACAACTTCCTCAAGCATGGCCTTGTCAGGATCACCGTGCCGTTCACGGCGGATGGCCCAGGCGTACATCTGCTTTGGCACATGGCCCATGGGCGGCATTTCACCCATTTCATAGAGGTCTTTTTCAGGTGCGTCGTATTGCGCGATAGTCGTGTCCAGTGCCATGTCGCCCTCCAGCGGAATTGAAAGGTGCCGCAGTGCAGAATCGCGGCGCTCTGAGGTTTGATTAAGCACCGACGCGCAACATTGCAACCTCCCAGAGGCTCTTTTTGTAATTTTATGACCCAGCAGGTGCAGAAAGTTGCTTTGCAGCCGCAGCATCTTTAACAGTATTGCCGTCGGGCAGAAAATGCGCGATCGAATTGGCATAGAATTGCACGGCCACTTCCTGTCCTTCGACCACGTCCCAGACCCCGTCATGCTGCGCGATAAGGCCGTGCTGGCTCATGTGGCGGCAGGCGCGTTCGACCTCTTTGGCGATGTTTCCTGTATCGATCGCGATGTTGCGTTCAGGCAACTGCGCGACCAAAGCCGTTACCGCCGCCTCCAGCGCCATCACAGTCTTCTCGCCCTGTACCAGCAGCACCGTGGCCACCAGCGGGACGCCCAGCACCGGCATCACGCGCTCGATCCGGTTCATCAACTCGATGGACAGGTCATCGACATCCTCGACCTTGCCATAGGCGCGCATGCTGACCGGATCTCCGAAAGCCACCGCAGCGGTGCCGAAACGCGTGTCCGCCCCACGCAGCCGTTCCCACAGCTTGCGCAGGAAAAAGGCCACCACGACCGATATCCGCGCGCCAAAGCGCCGGTCGCCGCGCGCGTGCGCGGCCATCAGCACCCGGTCCTCCAGCACCCTGTCATAATTGATCGCCACCGGCACAAAGACGATATCGCGCTCGCCCTCTGGGTCGAACCCGTCCACGAGATAGCTCAGCAGCCCCACCTTGGGGGGCTGCAATTTCCCCGTCAGGCTCAGCCCGCCCTCGGGATAGAACGCCTGCGTGTCCCCGCCCAGCGTCGCCATCTGGACATAACGCGACAGCACCTTGCGATACAGCGCCCCGCGCGACCGACGGCGGATGAAATACGCCCCCCAAAGCCGGATCAGCGACGACAGTGGCCACACCCGCGCCCATTCCCCAACCGCATAGCTGAGCGTCGAGGTTTTCGATGTCAGGTAGGTGACCAGCACATAATCCATGTTGCTGCGGTGGTTCATCACGAAGACGGCGGTGGACTCTTCGGGGATCGCGGCAAAGATCGGGTCGTTCTGATCCGCCGTGCGGATGCGGTACACGGCCTCGGCCAACAGTTTCGCGACCCGCATGGCAAAGCTGAAATAGGCAAATGCCGAAAAACTCGGCACGATCTCGCGCGCATATTCTTCGGCCTTCTGAAACGCCACGTTTTCCGGCACCGCGTTTTCGCGGGCGTAGACCGAGATTTCGCGACTGACCTCGGGATCATAGATCAGCCTTTGGATCATGTCGTGGCGCCGGGTCAGCTTGAACGGCTGGATCGGGCGCTTGAGCCGGTTATTGAGCCGGGCCACGGCCTTTTCGAACCTGCGACGGAAAAACCAACGGACGGACGGCAACAGAAAGTGGCTGAGCGCGGTAACCGCCGCGAACAGCAAGATGAGAATAAAGAGCCACAGGGGCAGTTCGACGGTGGTCCACATGCCCACCACCTTGTGACATGGTGCGGACCGCGTCCAGTCGCTCTGTCAGACGCGCCGCCGCTTTCGGGCCTCAAGCAGGGGGCCGATGCCAAACAGCAACATCGCGCCGCCGGGATCTAAAATATCGCCGGGGGGTCGTGATGGTGTGAACACCTCTCACGCCACGCCTGACGCCCGAAAGGCATCCCGTTCAGAACCAGATTTTTCACATCCAGTCGCGCGGCATCGACAGGGCCGGACCCTTATCTTTCGGCAGCTTTGACTGCGGGCCAGACACGCCTCGATGCCGCATCGCAGCGAATTGACACTTGCCGAATGTTTCGTATATCTGACATCAAGCGCAAGAATATTTCCACCTTCGATTCACGAGAGGCTCCGCCATGACTGCTCCGACCAAAGACCGCCCCTGGCTGATCCGCACCTACGCGGGCCACTCCACCGCAGAGGCGTCAAACGCGCTCTATCGCGGCAACCTGGCCAAGGGACAGACGGGCCTTTCGGTCGCCTTCGATCTGCCCACGCAGACGGGGTATGACAGCGACCACATCCTGTCGCGTGGCGAAGTAGGCAAGGTCGGCGTGCCGGTAAGCCATTTGGGCGACATGCGTGCGCTTTTCGACAATATCCCGCTTGAGCAGATGAACACCTCGATGACGATCAACGCGACGGCGCCCTGGCTGTTGTCGCTCTATATTGCAGTGGCCGAAGAACAGGGCGCCGACGTGGCCAAGCTGCAAGGCACGGTTCAGAACGACCTGATCAAGGAATACCTGTCGCGCGGCACCTATATCTGCCCGCCTGCCCCATCGCTCAAGATGATCGCGGACGTTGCCGAGTACTGCTATACCAATGTGCCGAAATGGAACCCGATGAACGTCTGTTCCTACCACCTGCAAGAGGCCGGTGCGACACCCGAACAGGAGCTTTCCTTTGCGCTGGCCACGGCCACTGCCGTACTGGACCAATTGCGCCCGCGCGTGGATCCGGCGGACTTCCCGGCACTTGTCGGCCGCATCTCGTTCTTCGTGAACGCGGGCATCCGCTTTGTCACCGAAATGTGCAAGATGCGCGCCTTTGTCGACCTCTGGGACGAAATCTGCGCCGAGCGCTACGGCGTCGAAGATCCGAAATACCGCCGTTTCCGCTATGGGGTGCAGGTGAATTCACTGGGCCTGACCGAACAGCAACCCGAGAATAACGTCTACCGCATCCTGATCGAAATGCTGGCCGTGACGCTGTCGAAAAAGGCCCGCGCCCGCGCCGTGCAATTGCCCGCATGGAACGAAGCCCTCGGCCTGCCGCGCCCCTGGGACCAGCAATGGTCGATGCGGATGCAGCAGATCATGGCCTATGAAACCGACCTGTTGGAATTCGACGACCTTTTCGACGGCAACCCGGCTGTCGACGCAAAAGTCGAAATGCTCAAGGAAGGCGCGCGCGCGGAACTGGCGCATCTCGACGGGATGGGCGGCGCCATCGACGCAATCGACTACATGAAATCGCGGCTCGTGGACAGCAACGCCGAGCGCCTGAACCGCATCGAGGCAGGCGAGACGGTCGTGGTGGGTGTGAACAAATGGCAACAGGGCGAGCCATCGCCGCTGATGTCCGCGGATGGCGGCATCATGGTGGTGGATCCCGCCGTCGAGGCCGAACAGATCGGCCGCCTAAACGCCTGGCGCGACGCCCGCGATGAAAATGCGGTCAAGGCCGCCCTGAAGGACCTGCGCGCCGCCGCCGCGGAAGGACGCAATGTCATGCCCGCTTCGATCATCGCGGCCAAGGCAGGGGTCACAACCGGCGAATGGGCCGCGGAAATGCGTGCGGTGCATGGCGAATACCGCGGGCCCACCGGCGTCGGCGCTGGCCGGTCGAACAAGACCGAAGGCCTTGACGATCTGCGCACAGCCGTCGACGCGGTCAGCGACCGTCTTGGTCGCCGCTTGAAGTTCCTTGTTGGCAAGCCGGGGCTGGACGGCCACTCCAACGGCGCCGAACAAATCGCGGTGCGCGCGCGCGATTGCGGCATGGACATCGCCTATGAAGGCATTCGCCTCACACCTGCGGAAATCGTCGCCGCCGCGCTGGAAGACCAGGCGCATGTGGTCGGCCTGTCGATCCTGTCGGGCTCGCATATTCCACTGGTCGAAGATCTGATGGCGCAAATGCGCGCAGCCGGGCTTGGCGCTATTCCGGTGATCGTCGGCGGTATTATTCCTGACGAAGACGCGAAACGCCTGACGGAAATGGGCGTCGCACGGGTATACACGCCAAAGGATTTCGAGCTGAATACCATTATGAGCGATATCGTCACTCTTGCGGATCCAGCGGATGTTGCCGCGCAATAGCCGCGGACCGACCCCAAAAGAGGGCTTTTTTTCGTTATAAATTCGTGCAATGGAATTCTCAGGTAATTGAGGAACCCAAATAATGAAACAAGACCTGAAATCCTTAACCCGTAAAGAATTAGAAAAGCTGTTAGCCGATGTCAAGAAAGCATTGGCTGCTGCTGCTGCGCGTGATCGCCGCGAAGCCCGCAAGGCCGCCGAAAAAGCAGCCGCTGAATTTGGCTTTTCCCTCAACGAGTTAAACGAAGAACGCAAGCCTGCTCCAAAAGCAGCAAAGGCCGCAAAAAAGCCCGCGAAACCGTCTAAACCGAAATACGCAAACCCTGCGGACAAGACGCAAACCTGGACCGGAAAAGGCCGCCAGCCGAATTGGTTTCGCGCTGAAGTGGAAAAAGGCACAGATCCATCAGCAATGGAAATCTGAATTAATTCACGCCAGGCGGGAATTGGATCTGAAAAAGAACGAAGATCGTGCGTAGCCGGGATCGGCGCACATCGATCACCCAGATGCGTTTGGCCGGTCATTTCCCTGAAATGAACCCGGCTTTTCGCAATGGTAATTCGCTTTCGCAAGGCTGATACGCCGTAACGCCGAAACGGGCCAAATCCACAGGTGACGCCACCTGAATGACTTGGCAAATTATACCACGCCGGGAATAGTGCTGTTATTTCCGGCGTGGTGCAGTCGTGAGATAACGCACAATCTGCGGTGCCCACAGCGTTGATTGATGCCGAAGCCCCTAAGATGCCCCACGCGGACTGCCCGATCATGAATAGCCAACGGCTGCCGCGACCAAAGCTGAGCCTTATGGAAAACCGCCATTGTAACTTGCCCCCGCAGGCCAGGTTCGCCATCCTCGACGCGACACAGATCAGGAGAGCTCAATGACCGTACACATCGGCGCCGCCCCCGGCCAAATCGCAGAAACCGTTCTGATGCCCGGTGATCCGTACCGCGCCAAATGGGCGGCCGAGACCTTTCTGGAAGGCGCCGAGTTGGTGAACGAGGTGCGCGGGATGCTGGGCTATACCGGGACATGGAACGGGCACCGGGTCACCATCCAGGGTTCCGGGATGGGCATGCCGTCGCTGTCGATCTACGCGAATGAACTGATTTCTTCCTATGGTGCGCAAACGCTCATCCGTATCGGATCCTGCGGGGGGATGCAGCCGCAGGTCGGCATCCGTGACGTGATCATCGCCATGACGGCAAGCACGATCACCTCGCCTTCCTCAGGCATCCTGCGGGAGCTGAATTATGCACCCTGCGCCGATTGGGGATTGCTGCGCGCCGCCGTGACCGCGGCAGAGGCGCAGGGTGCCAAGACACACGTCGGCGGGATCTATTCCTCGGACGTCTTTTATGCCGAACGCCCCGATCTGGATGAACAGATGGTCCGGCATGGCATTCTTGCCGTAGAGATGGAGGCCGCGGAGCTCTATACGCTCGCCGCACGCCACGGGCGCCGCGCCCTCGCGGTTCTGACGGTGTCGGACCATTTGCAAACCGGCGAAGCGCTGCCCTCCGAAGATCGCGAACGCTCGTTCGGAGACATGGTCGAGATCGCCCTGAAGGCGGCTTTTTCAGCGGCCTGAGCCAGAACACGAAGCGGACGATCACCCGCCGTGGCTGCGATCGTACCCGTTGGTGCCCGGACTTTGCCAGCCCGCAAGTGTCGCGGGGTCCGGGGCGAACACCTCGACCAGCAGCGGGTGGCATTGCGCTTGATCGCTCGAATGCACTGTGCTGCAATCGCCGCCCGGACAGGCGCTGAGCGCGCCCAGCAAATCGATCTCGGCAAAGAATTCCAGCGTGTCGCCGGGGCGTACCGGGCTTGCCTTCATGAAATACTGGCCGGTGTCGAGCGTAAAGCCGGTGCACATGAAGACGTTCAGGACATCATGGATATGCGGCTCCGCCTCGGCGCGCGGGATACCCAGATGATCGGCCAGTGCACGGGTCAGGTTCGAATGGCAGCAATGGTGGTACTGACCGCCGGACAGCAGGTTGTGCGTATAGGGATCGCAGCGCGTGCCGATCACGTCATGGACCGCGCCGCCAAAGCGGTCCCGCCCGTACCACGCAAGGCTGTCATGGGTGATCGTAGCCATCGGCCGCAATGTCGGAAAGCTGCTCCACATCCGACCGCGCCGGGTAAGGTGGGTGCCATGCAGCGCACGGGTCTTGCCGGAATAGAACCGCTCGGACAGGTCATGGGCGTTCCACAGGTTCAGATCACCCACCTGCGACCCCTCGACCGACGTGATGCGAAAGAAATGCCCGGCGGGCACCTCAAAGGTGGCGGCATCGCGCGGGGGCACCAACACCTCGCCGGTTTTCGTCAGCGTCGCGCGCGCCGTGTCCAACAGCGCCATGTCCGGTTGCGGCAGGCTGTCCACCGGGTAGCAGATCACCGGCGCGACCGCGCGCCGGGCGGCGGCATCGGACGGGGCGCTCATGCGTTCTGCCCCGCAACGCGGCCCGAAAACAGGCACCCGCCCAGGAACGTGCCCTCAAGCGCATTATACCCGTGGTAGCCACCGCCGCCAAAGCCGCAGACCTCTCCGGCGGCATAGAGCCCGTCCAGCACCTCTCCGGTGGGCGTCAGCACCCGGCTTTGCAGATCGGTGTGCAGACCACCAAGGGATTTGCGGGTGATCACGTTCAGACGCACGGCGATCAGCGGGCCATTGGCCTTGTCCAGGATCGCGTGGGGTTTGGCGGTTCGGATCAGCTTGTCCCCCTTGTAGCTGCGCGCGCCACGGATCGCGGTCACCTGCGCGTCTTTGCAAAAGCGGTTGCCCAGTTGCAGGTCGCGCGCCCGGATCTGCGCGTGGATGTGGTCGTGATCGACCGGCGCGTGGGGCGTCAGCGCGTTCATCCGCGCCACCAGCGTATCAAGGTCGCGCGCCACGATGAAATCGACGCCTTTTGCCTTGAACGCCTCCACCGCGGGGGTCGCCCCCTTGCCCAGCCGGGCCTGAAGCACCTCGCGCCAGCCGCCTTCGGTCAGATCGGCATTCTGTTCGGACCCCGACAGGGCGAATTCCTTTTCGATGATCTTCTGGGTCAGGATGAACCAACTGTGCTCGCCTACGCTGAGGATCCGCCTGAGCGTGCCAAGCGTATCGAACCCCGGCAGAAACGGCGGCTCCATCCGGTCGCCGCGTGCGTCGAACCACATCGAGGACGGCCCCGGCAGCACTCGGATGCCGTGATTGGGCCAGATCGGATCGTGGTTCTGAAGTCCCTCGCAATAGTGCCACATGCGGTCCGCGTTGATCAGCCCCGCACCGGCCTTGGCGGCGATCCCGTGCATGCGCCCGTCGACATAATCAGGCACGCCCGCGACCATGGCCTTGGGCGCCGGGCCAAGACGGTCCGTGGGCCAGTGCTTGCGCACCATGGCGTGATTGCCGCCGATGCCGCCCGTGGTCACGATCACGGCCTCCGCGCGATGTTCGAACCCGCCCGTGACGTTACGCGACGTCGATTTTCCACGCGCCTCCGTGGTGGGCACGAGGATGTCACCATTCACTCCCTTCACCGCACCGTTTTCGACGATCAGCCCTGTCGCCCGGTGTCTGAACCCCATGCGCAGCATGCCGTCGCGCGCGTGGCGGGTCATCAACTCGGCAAAGGGTTTGACCACCCCGGTGCCCGTCCCCCAGGTGATGTGAAACCGCGGCACGGAATTGCCGTGTCCACCTGCCAGCGCGCCACCCCGCTCGGCCCAGCCGACCACGGGAAACCAGCGCATGCCAAGACCACTCAGCCAGCAGCGCATGCCCCCGGCGGCGAATTCGACGAATCTCTCGGCCCAGGCGCGGGGGTTGGCGTCCTCTGCGCGGTCGAATTGGGCAGAGCCCTGCCAATCAGACCACGCCAGTTCGGCACTGTCGCGGATCCCCAGGCGCCGCTGCTCAGGGCTGTCGACCAGGAACAGACCGCCAAGTGACCAAAACGCCTGCCCGCCCAATGACTGCGGCCCTTCCTGGTCCAGCATCAGCACACGGCGACCGCGCAACACGGCCTCATGGGCGGCGGTCATCCCGGCGAGGCCTGCACCGATGATGATGATGTCAGCGGAAAAATCGCTCATGCCCGACCCCCTGTTTGCTGGCTCCAACGCTAGCCGCTCGGGCCCCGCGCTGTCGAGCGCAAAGCAGGGATCAGAGCGAGGACGCGTCCAGCCCCTTCTTGCAGGTCGCAGGCGGCCCCTTGGAGGCGGTGAACGCCTCGGCGCCGCAGGCCGCACAGCGGTACTTGCGCAACTCGCCCTTATCGCCCGTGCGGTCCGCGCGCCAGCGACAGCCGCGCACGGATCGGTTCGCCCAGGCGAAATACATCACGAAGCCAAAGACGATCAGCCCAAAGACGACGACCATGGTCGCGCCTTAAATGGTGCGCTCCACCATCAGCTTCTTGATCTTCGAGATCGCCAGCGCCGGGTTCAGCCCCTTGGGGCACGTCTTGGCGCAGTTCATGATCGTGTGACAGCGGTAAAGCTTGAACGGATCTTCGAGATCGTCCAGACGCTCGCCCGTCGCCTCATCGCGGCTGTCGATAATCCAGCGGTAGGCGTGCAGCAGCGCTGCGGGCCCGAGGTAGCGATCGCCGTTCCACCAATAGCTGGGGCAGGACGTGGAGCAGCAGGCGCACATGATGCATTCATAAAGACCGTCGAGTTGCTCACGGTCCTCGATCGACTGCTTCCATTCTTTTGCCGGTGCCGGGGTCTCCGTGGCCAGCCATGGCTTGATCGAGGCATGCTGTGCATAGAAATGCGTCAGATCAGGGATCAGGTCCTTGACCACCGGCATGTGCGGCAGCGGATAGATTTTCACCACACCCTTTACCTCGGCCATGCCATAGGTGCAGGCCAGCGTGTTGATACCGTCGATGTTCATCGCACAGGAGCCGCAGATACCCTCGCGGCAGGACCGGCGGAAGGTCAGCGTCGGGTCGATCTCGTTCTTGATCTTGATCAGCGCGTCCAGGATCATCGGGCCACAGCTGTCGAGATCGACGAAATAGGTGTCCACAGCCGGATTCTTGCCGTCGTCAGGGTTCCAGCGGTAGATATGGAACTCCTTGAGATTGGTGGCGCCTTCGGGCTTGGGCCATGTCTTACCGCTGGTCATGCGGGAATTCTTGGGGAGCGTCAGTTGTACCATGATGCTGTTCCTTTGCAGTCGGGTCACGCCAGTGGCGCGCGTAAGAGTGGCGGCGGCGCGCGGGCCGCCCGGTCAGATCGTCAGCGGCGCCTTGGCGCGCAGACAGGTTTGGGTTGCGGGGCGCAACAGGATCGC
>JBFFQZ010000061.1:0-11853 GCA_041573235.1 Sulfitobacter sp.
GGAACAGCAGGAAGCGGCCGGTGCCGGGCCAAGCGTCGTGCGTGTCTCGATCGGGACCGAAGACGCCGACGACCTGATTGCCGACCTAGATCAGGCCCTGTCCAAGGCGACCGCCTGAACCACCGGTCCGCGACAGATCGCCGAAACCCCGCCGGGACCCTTTTCAGGTCCCGGCGTGTGGGCTATCCTTTCGGACAAGACATTTCGTGAAATGGTCCGATCATAAAGGCGTCGCATGAAGCCTAATTTTGCTCTTTCCCTGTCCTTCAAAGGGATCCGCCTGCTGTACCGCGCTGTCGGCGGCTGGCGCGAAATCGGTGAGGTCAGCGTCAGTTCGCCGGACCTCGCGGACGAACTTGCGATGTTGCGCAAGACCGCCGTGGGGCTGGAACCTGCGGGCGTCCGCAGCAAGCTGATCATTCCTGACAGCCAGATCAAATATCTCACGCTCGACACCCCCGGACTGCCGGAGGCCGCGCGCCGCACCGAGGCGGAAAGCGCGCTCGCCCAGGCGACGCCGTATGATGTGGCCGACCTGGCCTATGACATCAACGTCGACGGGCCGCGCACCCACGTGGCAGCGGTCGCGCGCGAGACCCTGAAAGAAGCCGAGGCATTCGCACAAGAGCACCGCTTTCATCCGGTCAGCTTCGTGGGCGCGCCCGGCGACGAAGCTTTTCCCGGAGAGCCGTTTTTCGGCAAGACCGAAAGCGCTGCGACGCTTCTGGAACCGGGTGACCAGGTGGAACCTGACGACGTTGCCGTGGTGGTTCTCGGCACGGCGGCGGCGCCCCGCCCAGAGGCGCAACCGTCCACGAGCCAGGATAAACCGACAGACCCCGTTGAAGAAGACTCGCGGCCAGACCCGGAGCCCACCCCCGCATCGGATCCGCAACCGCCCGCATCGGATCCACCCGTCGCGCAATCCGATGCCGCAGATCCGTCCCCGCCAACCTCCAATGATACTCCGGACCCGCAGATAGACCTTCCCACGGCACCGCCGCCACCAAGCAAGCCCACGCTTTCGGCCAGCAAGACGGTCAGTGGGTCCGCGCAAGCGGCGCCCTCCACCGGCTTTGCCAGCCAACGCAGGGCGGACACCGCACCCGGTCCGGTGACTGCGAAGGCATTGGGCGGCGCCACCCGCGCGCCTGCATCGCCGCCTGAACCCGACAGCAGCTCTCTCACACCGGCACCCGTAGCGGCAGAACCGGCAAGCGCAGCGGGCTCGCCCCCCCGGGCGAGTCCATCGGGCAAGATCAGCTTTCTAAGCCGCCGCAAACCCCGCAAGGGCGCGGCGGCCCCGGTTCCTGCGCCCTCCATTGCCGTGCCCGCAGCAGGCACCGAACAAGAGCGCCTGACTGTTTTCGGTGCGCGAACCGATCAGGTCGGAGGCAAGCCCCGTTTCCTGGGGTTGATCATGACGGTGATCCTGCTGATCTTCCTTGCCGCGGTCGCAGCCTGGGCGGCGATCTTTCTGGACGAAGGGCTTACCGGACTGCTCCGGCGTGACGACGACCGCGCCATCGCCTCGGCCCCCGAGAACCAGATCGCCCCGCAAATCATACGCATCCCGGTTCCGCAGGACAGCACCGCCACCGATGAAGCCGCCCGGACGGCCGCGCTCGACCCGGTCCTGTCTGCCGAAGACACCGCCATGCTTGATGCGCTGCAAGCCCCCCGGCCAATCCCCGAACGCCCCGTGATCACCGAACAGGAAGCCGCCGCGCGCTATGCGGTGACGGGCATCTGGCCGCTTGCGCCGACAGCCCTTCCTGAGCGACCGGATGTCGCGTCCGATGCCGCCTACCTGACCGAGATAGACCCGATCAGCGCGGCCAGTGATGCCATTGCCATCCCACGCGCCAAGGAGTTCGAGACCGACAGAATGATGGCCGGTGTCGTCAACCCACCCCCCTTTGGACAGCGCGCCGGGCGGGATGCGGAGGGGCTGCTGATCCCCACCACGGACGGGATTGTGACCCCGGGGGGCTATACGCTCTTCGCCGCCAGCCCACCGATAAAACCACCCGCAGTGCTGACACGTTTCGCCAGCAGACCAACCATCGACCCAAATATCGCCATCCTTGCCGCCGTTCGCCCGCAAGCTCGGCCAGGGGACCTCGCCGACAGCGCTGAACGTGCGCAGCTGGGCGGTTTCACGATATCCGAACTGGCCGCTTTCCGGCCCGCCCTGCGTCCCCGCGCCCTGCAGGAACGCGCCCGCGCGGAGGCCGCAGCACGCGCCGCGACGGCCGCTGCGACCATTGCGCTGGAACAGCCATCCGACGACGTGCCGACGCTTGAGAGCGCGACGAAATATGCAGTGGCGCTTTCGCGCCGCCCGGACCCGCGCCCGGCCAACTTTGCCAGCGTCGTCGAACGCGCCGAACGCACCCGACCACAAGAGGAAACAAGGGTCGCTGCGGCAGCATCCGTAGCACCGCGCACCGTCGCGCCCAACATCCCGTCGACAGCCTCCGTCACCCGCAGCGCCACGACCAAGAACGCCATCAACCTGCGCCGTGTGAACCTGATCGGCATCTATGGCAAACCCTCGAGCCGCCGCGCACTGGTCCGCCTCGCCAACGGCCGCTACAAGAAGGTCCGCGTCGGAGACCGCATCGATGGTGGCCAGGTGTTAGCGATCAGCGAGACCGATCTGCGCTATTCCAAGAACGGCCGCAGTGTCGTGCTGAAGATGCCCAAGGGCTGAGCAAAGGTTGGCTCCTGCGAGCGCCCCCGCATCCGGCGCAACCTGAAAAATGATGTGCGCGGGGCGACGCCCCGCGCCCGACAGGATCTCGTCGGACAGATCAGGGCGCGCCGCGCGCCTTGCCCGAACCCTTGCGCGTTACTGCGCAGCAATCTCACCGTTATCGATCTGTTCCTGCTCGATGCTCTCGAACAGCGCCTTGAAGTTCCCCTCCCCAAAGCCGTCGTCGCCCTTGCGCTCGATGAATTCGAAAAAGATCGGGCCGATCACGGTTTTCGAGAAGATCTGGAGCAGGATCCGTGTCTCTCCCCCATCAACCACGCCTTCGCCGTCGATCAGGATACCGTGTTTGCGCATCCGCTCCAGCGGCTCTTCGTGACCCGCGACACGCTCCTTGCTGAGGTCGTAATAGGCGTCCGGGGGCGCAGGCATGAATTTCAGCCCATTGTCGGCAATCGCATCGGTCGCATCATAGATGTCGCGCGCGCCCACCGCGATATGCTGGATGCCTTCGCCCTTGTATTTCTTCAGGTATGCCACGATCTGCCCGGTCTCTCCCCGATCCTCGTTGATCGGAATCCGGATCCGACCACAGGGCGACGTCAGCGCGCGTGACAACAGGCCGGTGAACTTGCCCTCGATGTCGAAAAACCGGATCTCACGAAAGTTGAACAGATCCCGGTAGAACGCGAACCAGGTGTCCATGTTTCCCTTGAACACGTTATGCGTCAGATGATCGAGGTAATAGAACCCGACCCCCTCGGGCTTGGATTGCGCGATCCAGTCGTATTCCCAGTTGTAGGGCGAAGTGTCGTAATACTGATCCACCAGATACAGCAGCGATCCGCCGATCCCCATGATCGCGGGCACGTCCAGAACCTTGCCGTCGCCGGTGTATTCCTCGGCGCCGTTTGCCACCGCATGTGCCAGCGCCTTTTGCGCATCGACCACGCGCCAGGCCATCGACGGCGCGCAGGGGCCGTGTTTTTCGACGAAACCGGCGGCAAAGCTGTTCTTGTCATACGTCAGCACATAGGTGATGTCGCCCTGCTGCCACAACTCGATGTCCTTCGTCTTGTGGTTCGCCACGTGGACATAGCCCATCTTACGAAACACCTCGCGCAGTTCATCCGGGTTCGGAGAGGCGAACTCGACGAATTCAAAACCATCCGTACCGGCGGGATTCTCTGGCGTGATCGTTGATTTCGGCGCGTCGTGCGGGAAAGGACCCATGGTGAACCTCATTCTATTGCGTGTTTGCGTCATTATACTCGAGCGGTTGCACGGGGTTTGCGCATTCCGTGTCGCGGATATTTCAAAATGCGCAAATTTCACGCATAGTATTTGACAAACATGCGAGAGGGCCGCAGATCATGGACGACACTGACAAGCGGCTTCTGGCCGCACTGCAAGAAAACGCGCATCTTACCGCACAGGAATTAGGCACTCTGCTGCACCTCTCCCCTTCGCAGGCGGGCCGCCGTCGCCAGCGTCTCGAAGCGGACGGGGTGATCCGGGGCTATACCGCGCGGCTCGACCCGCGCGCGCTGGGCCTTGCTGTACAGGGTTTCGTGCAGGTGCACCTGGGCACCCACGGCCCCGAGCATTCCAAAAGCTTTGCGCGGCTTGTCGCAAATCGGGTCGAGATTGTCAGCGCATGGACCATGACGGGGGATGCAGATTATCTCCTGCGGGTCTATTGTGAAGATCTACCGGCCCTCAACCGTCTGATTCACGACGTGCTGCTGCCCCATACGGCTGTCGCGCGGGTGCACAGCCAGATTGTCATGGACCAACTCAAACGCGACGCGCCGCTGCCGACCTGACCTGTCAGACCGGCTGAAAGCGCCCAAAAGGACCGCCATGGAAGGTTTTCTGTTTCAAGCCACGATCTATCTCGCAGCCGCAGTGATCGCGGTGCCGATTGCCGCCCGCCTCGGGCTGGGGTCGGTGCTGGGATATCTTGCCGCGGGCATCCTGATCGGCCCGCTGCTTGGATTGGTCGGATCCGAAACCAAGGACCTGCAGCATTTCGCCGAATTCGGCGTGGTGATGATGCTGTTTCTCATCGGGCTCGAGCTTGAGCCCCGTGCGCTTTGGGAGATGCGGCACCGGTTGCTCGGTCTTGGCGGACTTCAGGTCGTGCTCAGCACACTGGCCCTGATGGGTATCGCGATGGCCTATGACCAGCCCTGGGGCGTGTCGCTGGCGGTCGGGCTGACGCTGTCGCTGAGTTCGACCGCGATCGTACTCCAGACGCTGACGGAAAAGGGCCTGATGAAGACCGCGGGCGGGCGATCGGTGTTTTCCGTGCTGCTGACGCAGGACATCGCGGTCATCCCTATCCTTGCTTTCCTGCCGCTGATCGCCGTGACCTTGCCTGCCGCCGTTTCTCCCGACGGGTCGATCGTACGCGACGCGGTCGGCGCGACGGCCAAGGACGACGGGCACGGGGCCGACCACGGCGCCTCTCCGGCGGACGCTGCATTCACCTTCATCGACAACCTGCCCGCTTGGGGCGTGACCCTTGTGACCATCGGCGCCATCGCGGGGATCATCATCACCGGTGTATTCTTCACCCGCCCCGTGTTTCGCTACATCCATTCGGCCAAGCTGCGCGAAATGTATACCGCGCTGGCCTTGCTTATCGTGGTCGGCATTTCCTTCACCATGATGCTGGTCGGCCTTTCGCCCGCGCTGGGTGCGTTCCTTGCCGGTGTGGTGCTGGCCAGTTCCGAATTCCGCCACGAGCTTGAGACCGACCTTGAACCGTTCAAGGGCCTGCTGCTCGGATTGTTTTTCATCACCGTGGGCGCAGGCATCAACTTTGAGGTTCTGGCGGCGGATTTCGTCATCATCATGGGCATGGCGCTGCTGGTGATCATCGTCAAAGGTCTGATCCTTTTTGTCCTGGGGCGGCTTTTCAAACTGCACCGCCGCGACCAGTGGCTTTTCGCCCTGGGGCTTGCCCAGGCGGGCGAATTCGGGTTTGTCCTTACCAGTTTTTCGGTGGCCACGGGCGTCATGCCCAGCCGTGTCGCAGAGACGATCCTGCTGGTGATCGCGCTGACGATGCTGATCACGCCGCTGCTGTTCATCTTGTATGATTTCATCTCGCGGCGCAGCGGTGATGGCTCGATCCGTCCGCCCGACGACGAGATTGACAAGCAGGGCCCGGTGATCATCGCAGGCATCGGACGCTTTGGCCATATCGTGAACCGGCTGGTGCAGGCGTCGGGCTTCGAGACGGTCGTGCTGGATCACAACCCCGAGACCATCGCCGTCATGCGCCGCTTCGGGTTCAAGGCCTTCCTGGGCGATCCGACGCGGCCGGACATCCTGCGCAAGGCGGGGCTGGCAGAGGCACGTGTTCTGATGGTCGCGCTCGACGATCAGAAGGCGGCCCGCGCGCTGGTCAGATATGCCCGCACCCAGCGGCCCGACCTGCATATCGTGGCGCGCGCGCATGACCGCACGGACGTCTACCAGCTTTATCAATGCGGGGCGAATGACATCGTCCGCGAGATGTTCGACAGTTCACTGCGCGCCGGGCGCTATGTTCTGGAAAACCTCGGCCTCTCCGAATACGAGGCCGCCGAGGCACAGCGGCTCTTTTACCATCACGACCGCCAGTCGATCCGCGAACTGGCCGAGCTTTGGCGTCCCGACGTCGCCCCCGCCGACAACAAGGCCTACGTCGAACGAGCCAAGGAGCTGGAAAAGGATCTGGAGACGGCCTTTCTTTCGCGTGCTGAGGACGACGACAAGAAGCGCGCGTAGCCGCAGGTAAGGTGGGCCTGTTGGCCCACCCCCGTTTCAGGCGTCACTGACACCCGCTTCTGCAAAGGTGGCCATGCCGCTGTGGCATTCGACGGCCGCCTTCAACACCGAGATCGCCAGCGCCCCGCCAGAGGCCTCCCCCAGCCGCAGGTCCAGCGACAGGATCGGCGTCTTGCCAAGCGCCCCCAGCAGACGCCCATGCGCGCCCTCGGCGCTCAGATGGCCCGCCGTGCAGTGATCCAGCGCGCCCTCGACCGTGCGGTCCAGACAGGCGGCCGCCGCGCCGCAGATGAACCCGTCGAGGATCACCGGTAGCCGCAGGCTTCGGGCCCGCGCGATCGCACCCGCCATCGCACCCAGCTCGCGCCCGCCGAGGCGCCGCAGGATCTCGATCCCGTCGCCCTGCCCGCCGTGCCGCGCGACGCCTTCAGTCACCACCCGGGTTTTGTTTACCAGCCCGGCATCATCCACCCCCGTGCCACGCCCGGTCCAGTCGGTAGCTGTGCCGCCCAGCAGCGCACAGGCAAGTGCCGCCGCGGGCGTGGTGTTGCCGATGCCCATTTCGCCCACAACCAACAGGTCGGCGTCCACATCGACCGCTTCCCACCCGGTGCGCAGTGCCGCGACCAGATCCGCCTCGCTCATCGCCGGACCATGGGTAAAATCCGACGTGGGCCGGTCCAGCTCCAATGCATGAACGTCAAGCCGTGCACCGGCCGCGCGCGCCAACTGGTTCACCGCAGCCCCGCCATGCTGAAAATTCAGCACCATCTGCGCGGTCACCTCCGGCGGAAACGCCGAGACCCCCTGCGCCGCGACCCCGTGATTGCCTGCAAAGACGATGATCTGTGGCGCCGCGATCCGGGGGCGGGCATCTCCGCGCCATCCCGCATACCAAAGCGCCAGAGTCTCGAGATGGCCCAACGCTCCGGGCGGCTTGGTCAGCTGCGCGTTACGCGCCGCCGCACCGGCCTGCGCCTCCATATCAATGTCCGGCTGCGCCGACAGGATCGCGCGGAACCCGTCAAGATCAGAAAAATCACCCATTCTTGAAACCTTCATTGCCAGACCTTCCGTGCCTGTTTACCGAATGGGCTGCAGCTCACAAGCGTTGAAAGGGGTTACGCATGAGAAAAAGCGATGCCTCGGGCGTGGTGCGGGATCTTTGGGTCGCGGGCGTCCTGCTGACGCGTCTGCCCCTGCCGCACCTGCCGGCAGCCGCGTTTGACAGGGCCGCGCAGGCGGTTTGGGCCTATCCGCTGATCGGCGTCGCGGTCGGCGCAGTCGGCGGCATGACCGGCACGCTCGCGCTGTTCCTTGGCCTGCCGGATGCGGCCGCGGCGGCGCTGGCGCTCGCCGCGATGATGCTGATCAGCGGCGCGATGCATGAGGACGGGCTGGCCGACGTCTGTGACGGCTTCTGGGGGGCGATGGCCCCTGCCCGGCGGCTAGAGATCATGCGCGACAGCCATATTGGCACCTATGGCGTGCTCGCGCTGGTGATCGTGGGCCTGCTGCGCTGGACGGCGCTGGGGGCGGTTCTGGCGGGCGGTATGGCGCCCCTGATCGCCGCGGCGGCACTGTCGCGGGGGCTGATGCCGGGCATCATGGCGCTGATGCCGCACGCGCGCCGCGATGGCCTGTCGCAAAGCGTCGGGCGCCCCGGCGCCGGGGTGGCCGTGCTGGCGTTCGGGATCGGTACGGCGGTGGCGCTGATCACGTTGGGATGGGTTGGCATCGCCGCGATCCTTTGCGCGTCCGGTGCCGCCCTTGCCATCGCATTGCTCGCCCATCGCAAGATCGGCGGACAGACCGGCGATGTCCTCGGCGCCGCGCAACAAATCAGCGAAACCGCCATCCTGCTGACCTGCACCGCCCTTCTGTAGACACGACAAAGCCGCGCCCGATGGTATCGGACGCGGCTGATCATGGCGCCAATCAGGCCGCCAAAGCTGTCGATCGGCCTATGCCGCGATGCGGCTTTCGAGCACGTCACCCACCTGCTTCGCCGCAGCCAGCTCATCACCGCCGGTGACGGCCGCGACTTCCCGGGTCAGCCGTTCGAGCGCAGCTTCGTAAAGCTGCCGCTCGGAATAGCTTTGCTCGCGCTGGTCATCCGTGCGGTGCAGGTCGCGCACGACCTCTGCGATGGCAATAAGATCGCCCGAGTTGATTTTCTGCTCGTACTCCTGCGCGCGGCGCGACCACATGGCGCGTTTGACCTTTGCCTTGCCCTTGAGTGTCTTCATGGCGTGGCTGATCACGTCGGGCGAGCTGAGCGCGCGCATGCCGATTTCGGTCGCCTTGTGGGTGGGCACCCGCAGGGTCATCTTGTCCTTTTCGAAAGAAATCACGAACAGCTCCAGCGTGATGCCGGCAACTTCCTGCTCCTCGACCGAGACGATCTGCCCGACGCCATGCGCGGGGTAGACGACGAACTCATTGGGACGGAAATCAAGCTTTTTCGATTTGGTCATACTTTTCATGCTCCTGAGATGGTCCTGCCCGAAGTGGACAGAACACAACGAACGCAGCCAAGCGGGCGACGGCCCGTGAGGTCTGCGTTGAAAGTCGGTTGATCAGATGCGCCGCGGCAGTTCGGCGTCCATATGTTGATAACGGGTTGTCATTAACGACATCATATCATAAAAAACGCCCCCGCGAAAGGGCGCCTTATCTTCAAGCATACAGTGCTGCGCGGCCACCCGTGGCGGGCCGCGCGAATCGCCCGTAGCTCAGCCGCCCTCGCCCGGTGCTTCCGAGAAAAACTCCATCTTGCCTTCTTTTCCGTCCATCTCGTCGGCGGTGGGCAGCGGATCTTTCTTCGTGATGATGACAGGCCACAACTCGGAATACTTGCGATTGAACTCAACCCATTTTTCCATGTCCGGCTCGGTATCGGGGCGGATTGCGTCGGCAGGACATTCCGGCTCGCATACACCGCAGTCGATGCACTCGTCCGGATGGATCACCAGCATGTTTTCACCTTCATAGAAGCAATCCACCGGACAGACTTCGACACAGTCGGTGTATTTACAGGCAATGCAGGAGTCGTTCACGATATATGTCATCTAAGGTCTCTGTGCGGGTTACTTGGCAGATGCGTAATTCAGCGCGCGGCATCATTCAAGATGGCGCGCCTTAGAAAGATCATGCTGACGCCGATCCCGCTTGGTCGGACGCCCTTTTCCCTCAAATGCCGGATTTTCGGGTTGTTTGTCCCTTGCTCGGGGTGCTGGAGGGGAGAGATCGGTGTAAAGCGCCTGCGCTTCGGGCGCGGGACCGCGCCGGGTGCCGCAATCCTCGATCCGGATCACGCGGATGTGATCCTCCTTGGCAAAGGTCAGCACATCGCCGGGCGCGATTGTCGTGCTGCGTTTCGAGACGGGGGTGCCGTTGATCCGCACGGCGCCCCCGGCGACAATACTTGCCGCCAGGGACCGCGTCTTGAAGAACCGCGCGTACCACAGCCATTTGTCCAGCCGCAGTTTTTGCGTCGGCGTTTCGTTCACTTGCCGTCTTTGAGGCCCATCAAGGCCGCGGCGAACGGGTTGTCGGGATCAATCGGCTTTTCCTTGCGGGGCGGTCGGGCCGAGAAGTTCTGCGCCTTGTCCGTCTTGCCGCCCTTGCCGCCTTCGCGCGCGGGCTTTTTGCCGCGGGGCGCGGGCTTGCCCTTGCCGCGGGGCCGTTCGTTGTTTTGGCGGCGCGCCGGGCGCGCCCAGGTGAACGTGTAAAAGACCTCCATCTCGGCCGAATCGATCTCGGCGTCCGCGGCCACGCCGGGGGCTGTTTCAGCCTCCGACACCTCGGGTACGGAGGCGGTGTCGCCGGATGTGGGCGCGTCTGTCGCTGCCGGTTCCGCCGTGGGTGTGTCGGTCACGGCGCCCTCGGCGGGGGTCTCTGCCGCGACGTCCATCACGGGCGTGTCGTCCGCAACGTCCTTGTCCGCCTCGGGGACCACTTCGGTCACCGGCTTCACTTTGACCCGCTCGCCCTTTTCGGCCTTGTAGCCCAGGCCCTCCATCAGATCGGCAAACTGATCGAGCGTGGTGCCTGAGATCGACAGCATGTCCGCCTTCGCCTCGAAGCCCGCGCGCGAATCTTCGCCGCGAAGCATGTCGGCCAACCGCTCAAGCATGTCGATGCGGATCGCGCGGGTGCCCGCGTTGCGGTAACCCGCCATCGTGTCGGCCCCGGTCGGCGCGTTGGTATCGACCGGAATTGTCACCAGACCAGGAGGAGGCGATTCGGGGAATTCGCTGAACCCTTGCTGCAGCGACCACAGCACCAGCCGCAGGCGCGTCGGCGCGGGCTTCAGCAGCAGCGGCATGAAGATCGTGAACTGGCCGAACCGGATGCCATGCTTGCGCAGCGCGCCGCGCGAATCCTGATCCAGCGCCTTGACCTCGTCCGCCACCGCTGCGCGCGGCAGAACGCCAAAAGCTTCGACCATGCGGAACGCAAAGCCACGCGCCAGACCGGTCAGCGCCTCGTCCTTTTGCAGCGTGATCAGCGGCTCGAACAGCGCGGCCACCTTGCGGTCGATGAAATGCTGCAACCGGCGCTGCACCTTCTGGACAACCTCCGGTCCCGCCAGATCGTCGACGAATACCTCGACCTGCGGCTTCAACCCGTCCGGGCCCGCCACCAGCTTGCCCACGGCGCTGTCGCCCCACATCAGGCCGCCCTGTTCGGTAAAGTCGATCTCGGTATCCGGGGCATTGTAGAATCGGTCAGCGCGCAGATGGAACTGCGGTGCCAGCGCTTGCAGCGCCGCAGTCTTGATCGTCTTGCTTTCCGCTGTCCCGGCCCCCTTGTCGGCCCGAAACCGGAAACCCTCCAGCTTGCCTACAAATTCGCCCTCAACGGTCACTTCACCGGTGTCATTAACTTCGGCCACCATGGCTTCCTTCTGTCCTAGCCGGCGCAAAAGCACGGATGTGCGCCGGTCTACAAATCTTTGGGTCAGACGTTCGTGCAAGGCGTCCGACAGTCTGTCTTCTACGACACGCGCCTCGCCGCGCCAATGGGTTTCGTCATTGGTCCAGCCTTTGCGCTGGGTGACATAGGTCCATGTGCGGATAAACGCCAGTCGTTTGGATAACGCGTCGATGTCGCCGTCGGTTCGATCGATGCGCTTGATCTGCCGGGCGAGCCAGTCGTCGGGGATCGACTGGCGCTGGTGCAGGTAGTTGAAGATCGTCTCAAGCAGGGCGGCATGTTCGGCGTGGCTGATGCCGCGGAAATCAGGGATCCGGCAGACATCCCACAACAGCTTGACCGACGGGCCATCGGTACAGCGCGCGGTGATCTCGGCGTCATCGCCAAGCGCCTTGAGCGCGCGCAGGTCGTCCGCC
>JBFFQZ010000062.1:0-11844 GCA_041573235.1 Sulfitobacter sp.
CCTGCGAGCTTTGGCGCGATCGGGCTTATCGGGCTCTGGCTGGCGATCCGGGGACTGCGGCGCTGGTGGCGCGCACACGCGCAGAGCGCCCCCCAGACGAGTGGCAATCACGGGCACGATCACACTGCCTGCCAAAGTTGCGGCCATAAACACGGGCCAAGCCTTGCCGAGGCGGAGGCCGTCACCGGCTGGCGTGACGCCGCCGCCTTGATTGGCGCGGTGACCATCCGCCCTTGTACCGGGGCGCTGTTCCTGCTGGTGCTCACCTGGCGCATGGGGCTTGATATGGCGGGCATCCTTGGGGCCTTTGCCATGGGGCTTGGCACGGCGAGCGTGACGCTGGTTGTGGCCTTTGCCTCTGTGACCCTGCGCGAGGGCGCACTTGCGCGGCTGGCCACACAGGGCGGCATGGCGCGCACGCTTCCGCTTTTGGAGATCGCGGCGGGCGTGCTTATTGCGGTACTCTCGATGCATCTCATGCTTGGCACGCTTTGACGAGACTTGCGCAAAAGGCGCGCCCCGTCTAACGCCATGCCCATGCAACACCGCCTTACATATCGCCAGCACGCCCGCGCGACGCTGTTGCTTGGCCTGCCCCTGATCGGCAGCCATGTGGCGCAGTTTGCCATCAACCTGAGCGATGCTGTCATGCTTGGCTGGTACTCGGTCGAGGCCCTGGCCGCCGAAGTTCTGGGCGGGACGCTGTTTTTCGTGCTCTTCATCATGGGCTCGGGCTTTGCCTGGGCGGTGATGCCGATGGTGGCAACGTTTCATGCGGAAGGCGACGAAACCTCCATTCGCAGGGCCACCCGCATGGGGCTGTGGATCAGCTTTGCCTTTGCGGTTCTCGCGCTGCCCGCGATGATATTTTCCGGGCCGATCCTGCGCCTGTTGGGGCAGGAAGAAGAGGTCGTCATCCGCGCCGCCGACTACCTGCGCGTGGCGGGCTGGGGCATTTTGCCCGCGCTGTTCGTGATGGTGATCAAAAGCTACCTGGCGGCGTTGGAGCGTACGCGGGCGGTGCTGTGGATCACCGTCCTGTCCGCGATCATCAACGCGCTGGTCAACTATGCGCTGATCTTCGGCAATTGGGGTGCGCCGGAACTGGGCGTCGTGGGGGCGGCCGTCGCCTCGCTCAGCACACAGGTCGTTTCGCTGATCGGGGTCGTGGCCTATGTCACCTGGGTGCTGCCGCAGCACGACCTGTTTCGCCGCCTCTGGAACGCCGATCCGCAGATGTTCGCCCGCGTCTTCCGGCTGGGCTGGCCGATCTCGATCACGTCACTGAGCGAGGTCGGGCTGTTTGCGGCTTCGGCGGTGATGATGGGGTGGCTTGGCACAGTGCCGCTGGCCGCGCATGGCATCGCGGTGCAGCTGGCGTCGATGACCTTTATGGTTCACCTGGGCCTGAGCAACGCGGCGACAGTGCGCGCGGGCAATGCATTCGGCCGACTGGATGCGCCGCACCTGGCGCGCGGCGCACTGGTGGCGACGGCGATGTCGCTGGCGTTTTCCGTCGTGACGGTTGCGATTTTCTTTCTGTTTCCGGGCTTTTTCATCGGCATCTTCATTCTCGAACACGAACCCGCCAAGGTCGAGATCCTCAAGATCGGCGTTGGCATCCTGTTCATGGCGGGCCTGTTTCAGCTGGTCGATGGCGCACAGGCCATCGGACTGGGCGTGCTGCGCGGCGTGCAGGACACGGGCGTGCCGATGGTCTATGCCGCGCTCAGCTATTGGGCCGTTGGCGTGCCCTGTTCATACCTGCTGGGATTTACCTTCGGCTTCGAGGGCATCGGGGTATGGGCGGGGCTGGGCATCGGCCTCGGGCTGGCCGCGATCCTGCTGAACCTGCGGTTCTGGCGCAAGGTGTTACCCCGGATTGCCCTGCGGTCCGCGCCCTGAGGCGTTGCGGCCGCCAAAGGCCTCAATCCCGCGACAGCCGATCCGCTTTCTTGCGCACCAGCGTGCTACGCAGGTCGTGCATCGCCAGCAGCAGCCGGTCGGTCACCGCGTCAAGCTGCGCATCATTGGCGCGCGACTGGACCCAGTGGGTGGTCTGGTTGAGATAGTCGATGGCGCGGTGGATGTCGTCGATATCACGGTGCGCCAGAACCTTTGCGCGCTCTGCCATCCACTCCTTGATGGTCGTCACGTCTTTGTCCGACAGCACCCGGTCGCCATGCGGTTTGATTTCGCCGTTGCGCATGTTCAGCACGGCGATCTGGTCCATCTCGATGCGACGCTGGCGGTTTTCCGTATCCAGCCGGAACACGAATGCGCCGTTCTCGCGGACGCGGAAATAATATTCCGGAAGATCGCCTGCCATGCCTGGGCTCCTGTCTGTGCGGGGTGTATCGTGTGGCGGCGCAAGCGTAGCGGCTGCCCTGTCCGGAGGGAAGAGGGCGGGACCGTTGCCCGCCCCCGCCAATCTCAGCTCAGTCCGGCGCAGAAATCGGTGATCCTGCGGCATGCCTCGGTCAGTGCCTCGTCCGAGGTGGCATAGCTGACCCGGAAATTCGGGCTCAGCCCGAAGGCCGCGCCGAACACCACAGCCACGCCTGTTTCCTCCAGCAACGCGGTCGCGAATGTCTCGTCGTTGTCGATGCGCGTCCCGCCTTTCGAGGTCTTGCCGATCAGCCCGGCAATGGAGGGATAGACATAGAACGCCCCCTCGGGCACCGGACAGGTCACGCCCTCGATCGCGTTGAGTGCCGCGACCACGAGGTTGCGGCGGCGCACGAACATCTCGTTGTTGGGCGCGATGTAATCCTGCGTCCCGTTCAGCGCCTCGACCGCGGCCCATTGCGAAATCGTGCAGGGGTTCGACGTCGATTGCGACTGGACCTTGCGCATCGCCGCGATGAGCTTTTGCGGACCGCCCGCATAGCCGATCCGCCAGCCGGTCATCGCATAGGCCTTGGACACACCATTCACCGTGAGCGTGCGGTCATACAAAGCAGGTTCGACCTGCGCGGGCGTGCAGAATTCGAAATCGTCATAGGCCAGGTGTTCGTACATGTCGTCGGTCATTACCCAGACATGCGGATGGCGCAGCAGCACATCGGTCAGCGCCTTCAGCTCGTCGCGCGAATATCCCGCGCCGGTGGGGTTGGAGGGTGAATTGAAGATCAGCCATTTGGTCTTGGGCGTGATCGCGGCCTCCAGCTGCTCGGGCGACATCTTGAAATTCTGCTCTAGCGTTGCTTCGACCACGACCGGCGTGCCCCCGGCCAGCAGGACCATGTCGGGATAGCTGACCCAATAGGGTGCGGGGATGATCACCTCTTCGCCGGGGTTCAGCGTCGCCATCAGGGCGTTATACAGTACCTGCTTGCCGCCCGACGAGACGCTGATCTGTGCGGGCACATAGTCGAGGGCGTTGTCACGCTTGAACTTGGCGCAGATCGCCTGTTTCAGCTCGGGAATGCCGTCCACGGCGGTATATTTCGTCTTGCCCGCCGCAATCGCAGCGACGGCCGCGTCCTTGATGTTCTGCGGTGTGTCGAAATCGGGCTCGCCCGCGCCAAGGCCGATCACATCGCGGCCGGCAGCCTTCAGCTCCTGTGCTTTGGTCGTGACAGCGATGGTCGGTGACGGTTTTACGCGGGCAAGTGTCTTAGACAGGAGTTCCATTCTGGCCTCTTAGCGCTATATTCCAACTCTTACCCCTCATAGGGGCCCGTCAGGGCCCGTTCAAGCGCCATCAGACCGCAAGGAGATATCGCCATGACCGATCACACCGAGCAAACAGACTGGTACGGGTCGGACGTCGCAACATTCGGCGACCGTGTCGCCGCCGCACGCGAAATGGCGGGTATGACCCAGACCGTGCTTGCGCGCCGTCTGGGTGTGCGCGCATCGACGCTGCGGGGCTGGGAAAACGACGTGTCGGAGCCGCGCGCGAACCGGCTGTCGATGCTGGCGGGGATGCTCAATGTCTCGATGATGTGGCTGATCAATGGCGAAGGTGAGGGGCTGGATTCTCCGGAGGCAGGCGGCGGATTGCCCGAAGGGGTGGCCGATATCCTCGGAGAGATGCAGGCCCTGCGCCAGGAATTGGTCGAAGGGGCAAAGCACGTGGGTCGGCTTGAAAAGCGCCTGCGCACATTGCTCAAGGAGGCAGAAGATGTTTGAGATGCCCCAGCCCACAGTGCCCGAAAATGAACCGCGCGCGGTGCGTGTCAAACGGCTGGCCATGCGCTCCATGCGGCGTGGGATCAAGGAAATGGACCTGATTCTCTCGGCCTATGCCGATGACATGCTTGCCCGGATGTCCCCCGAGGCGCTGGATCTGTATGACCGACTGCTCAACGAAAACGACCATGACCTGTATCAATGGGTCACCGGACAGGTGGCGCCCTCGGAGCCTTACGGAGACATGATCGCCGACATCCAGGCGCATGTGGCTGCCGGAGGGGCAAAAAACCTTTGATCCTAATGCTCTAGGCTTTTAACGAAATATTCCGATTTATTCTTCAGTGTCCGGGGCAGAGGGAACAAGAGTCGGAGAGTAGGATGAGCATTCAGGACCCGATTGGCCTGCCAGCCAATGATAAAGGTTTCATGATCAGCTATCTGGAGGCGCTTTCGCTGGTTGAGCGGTTGCACCGTCTGCTGCTGGACGTGATCAAGGATGAGTTCGAGCGCGTTGGCGTGTTGGAGATCAATGCGGTTCAGGCCTTGTTGCTGTTCAACATCGGGGACAATGAAGTTACTGCGGGCGAGTTGAAAAGCCGCGGCTACTATCAGGGCAGCAACGTCAGCTACAACCTGAAGAAACTGGTCGAGATGGGCTATATGCACCATCAGCGCTGCGAGATCGACCGCCGGTCGGTGCGCGTGCGCCTGACCGAAAAGGGGCGGCATATCCGCGATGTCGTCTCGACCCTGTTTGCCCGCCATGCGGAGGGGTTGGAGGACAAGGGCGTGCTGGGCTCTGAAGGGGCCGTCGATATCACGGCATCGCTCAAGCGGGTCGAGCGGTATTGGACCGATCAGATCCGCTATATCTACTGAACATGGGCCGTGGGCTGTGCCGGGGGGCCGTCATGCGGCCCGCGTCCAGACCGATCTGCGTGCGATCAGGATCTGATCGCTCGGATGTCGGCGGCGCGTGTCAGCATGATCTTGCTGGGGCGCCGCATGGACCTGTCCCGCCCGCCGCGCGACACGGATGCGGGCCTCCGTTCCCCGGCCAGCCGCGCGGCGCGCCATGCTTGAAAATCAGCGAAATCTGCAATCCGGGACAGTCTGGCCTGCGTTGACAGCACCGCCGCGGTCCGCAAAGCTGGCGCAACCGTAAATCAGACCGGAGACCGTCATGAACAAACAAGCATCCCTGCGTGAGGGCGGGTTCAACATCCCCGATCCCGCCGATCTGCCCTCGCTCAAGGGCGCGGTGTCCGCAACGGAGTGGGACCTGCGCTGTCAGCTCGCTGCCACATACCGCCTCTGCGCCCTGCATGGCTGGACCGATCTGGTCTTTACCCATATCTCGCTGCGCCTGCCCGACGAGGACGGCGAGGAGCGGTTCCTGATCAATCCCTACGGGCTGATGTTCGACGAGATGACGGCATCTTCGCTGGTCAAGATCGACCTGAACGGCAACATCTGTCAGGATACGCCCTATTTCATCAACCCGGCCGGCTTCACCATTCACAGCGCCATCCACGCCGCGCGTGAGGATGCGGGCTGTGTGATCCATGTGCATACCCCCTATGGGGTGGCCGTGTCAGTGCAGAACGACGGGCTGAGGCGCTATACCCAGTTTGCCATGACCGTGTGCAACGATCTGGCCTATCACGATTACGAAGGCATCGCACTTGACCTCGATGAACGCGAGCGCATCGTCAACGACATCGGTGACAAGAGCCTGCTGATGCTGCGCAACCACGGCACCCTCACCGTGGGGCCAAACTGCGCGATCGCCTTCCTGCGGATGTATTTCCTTGAAAATGCGTGCAAAACCCAGATCATGGCGCAGGCGGCGGGATCGGAAAACCTGCATGAAGAGCCGCAGTCGATGGCCGATACGGTGGCCGGACAGGCCGCGGCGGCGTTTACGCCGGGTCAGGGGGATAATCTGGTCTGGCCTGGCCTTCTGCGCAAACTCAAGCGACAGAACCCCGGTCACGACCAGTAAACGCGACAGCGCAAGGTTTTGCGCCTGCCCCTCGGGGCAAGTGCCCGGTATTCGCGGTGCGGAAGCGTTCCGCGCGGTGACGTGACGCGCGCGCTCATCCAAGGCCGAATACCGGGCGGGAGGCATGAAGGCGAAACGCGGATCGCAGGCCAGATGTCGCTCCGGCAGGCCGATGTCACCGTTGCGAAACGACCAAGCCGCCCAGCTCGCGCAGCAGCTTGACCTCCATCGCCTCGGCGTACCCCTCAAAGCCCAGCGCCGTTTCCACGAAGGCTTCCGGCCCCAGGATCACCTCTGCCCGAAAGTAGGCGCTCAGCTCGCCTATCTCGCTTTGGCGGATGTCACCTGCATCGGGGTCGTCCGCACCGATCACCAGCGCGTTGATCGTGATGCCGCTCCGTGCCAGCGCGGGTTCCACGTCGCGCGGACGCGGACCGAGGTTGCTTTTGCCATCACCCGAAATGTCCAGCGTGCGCTTCCAGCACGCGCTGCGCTGCGCCAGGTGTTGCGCGCCGAGCGTCATCGCCACGCCCAGTGCCGTGCCCGGTGTTGCATCCGCGCGCCGCTCGACGGTGGCGAGGGTTTCGATCACGCCGTCCAGCACGGCGCTTTCCGTCACCCGCGTCCAGGGCACCAGTGTCATCTGGTCGCCGGGGCCGCTCCATTCGTAGACCAGCAGCTCTACCGGGGTTTCCGGTCGTTCCAACAGGGCCGTGCGCACCGCCGGGCTGCCCAGTGCTTGGGCCAACCCGTCTATCTGCAAACGATATTCCCGCGCATCGACCGACCCGGACACGTCCAGCCCCAGCGCCAGAGCCTGACGGCAGACGTCCTGCGCGGCGCCTGACGTGGCACAGCCGAACGCCAGCAGACCCGTCAGCAGCGCCCGCCGCATCATCCCGCGTCCCGCGCGGGCTCCAGCGCGCCAATGGCAGGCGGAGCCAGTTCGCGTTCCAGCTTGCGGCGCATTGCACGCTCGTAATCCTCGAACCCGTTGGCGATGATCAGAAATGCGCCGGGACCCTGCAGGACTTCGCCTTGATAAAAGGCGATCAGCCCCACTTCGCCCTCGAAATCTGCGGCGTTCACCACAAGCCCGTTCACCGTCACGTCGTCGAACGGGAACTCGCGATAGGCGCTGGCGGGGGGGAAGCCTTCATTGTTCTGGCCATCGCCCGCCATATCGAGCGTCTTGCGCAGGCAGCGCGGCGCGCGGTCCAGCAACTGCGCGCCAAAGCCCAAGGCATAGCCCATCGCTGTCGGAAAATCATTGTGGCTGCGCTTTGATCCGGCGACCGCCTCTGCGGCGTTCAGCAGCGCCGCGCGGCTGTCGATCAGCGTCCAGTCGAGGATGATTTCCTGATTGTACCGCCCCGACCATTCGTAAACCGCCAGGGCGACCGGCAGATCCGAGGCAAAGAACGTCGCGGCCACCTCCGGCGCGGTCAGAGCAGAGACGAGGCCGCCCCGTTGCAGTGCGTCCTCGGTCGCATCGACCGAGCTTGAGACGTCGATGGCGAGCGCCAGTGCAAGGCGGCAGTCCACGGCAAGGGCGGGCAGGGGGCATAGCCCTGCCGCCATCACCAATGCCGCCAGACGCATTACCAATGTCCGGTGTTTTCCATCGAGGCCCAAGGCTCGGCCGGGGCCAGCGGGTCGCCTTCCTGCAACAGTTCGACCGACACGTTGTCGGGCGAGCGCACGAAGGCCATGTACCCGTCGCGCGGCGGGCGGTTGATCGTCACACCCGCATCCATCAGCGCCTGGCAGGACTCATAGATGTTCTCGACCGTATAGGCGAGGTGGCCGAAATGGCGGCTGTCAGAGGGCAGCCCCTCGTCGCCATCCCAGTTATACGTCAGTTCGACATCCGCATGACCGTCGGCCTGGCCTGGGGGGCACATGAACACCAGCGTGAACCGCCCGGCTTCGTTGTCCTTGCGCTTGCGCTCGATCAGGCCCAGCAACTTGTAGAATTCAATGGATTTATCCAGGTCTTTCACGCGCACCATCGTGTGCAGGTATTTGATCGGCATCACAGCCTCCTTCATGGGTAACGATTTCTCGGGGACACCCTAGCACCCGCCGCGCGCGTGTCGAGCGATCCGGCATCAAAAAGCCGAAGCGATGCCGATGCTCAGGCCCAGACGGTTGGTGTCATAGACACCGATGTTGGAGTTCGTCCGCGCCGCGCGCAGGCTCAGCTGCGGGTTGAAGCCGTAATAGTCGATCTGCCGGAAGGTCGCCGTCACGTCGAACGACACCTCCAGATCCCGCCGCCCGTCGATGTTGAGCAGATGCACGTCATAATCGCGCAGCCGCGCCCCCAGCCCGACCTGAACCTGCGCGCCCATCACTTCACGGCCCAGCACATAGCCGCCTCGCAACGCGGCTTCCGCGTATTCATGCAAGGCATTGGGCGAGTGTTGATTGGTCACGGTCACGCCGAGGTAGAAGCCGTCACCGGAGGCCAGCATCCGGTCCATACCCAGCGACAGGCTCAGGCTGTCGCTGTCTGACACCCGTTGCCCGGTTTCGGTTTCCATCACCAGGCCAAAGCGCAGCTTGGTGCGACGGTCCAGATAATAGCTTTGCGCCGCGTGGGCCTGAGCGTACCGCGCATAGCGCGCGCCGCCATAGAACGTCTGCCCAAGATCCAGATTTACGCTCAATTCCCCCCGGCCATCGCGGCGCAGGTGCCTGAAGCCATAGCCGATACTCGCCGTGCCATAGGCGTAGTCGTGGCCTTTGGCGTCCGGCACATCCGCCTTGCTGCCCGGGGACAGGACATAGCTGCGGTAGGACAGACCCAGCCGCAGATCATGGGCGCGTCGCGCGCTCTGGGCAAACCGGTAACGGGTCTGCATCCGCGCGCCAAATTCCAGCCCCGCAAGCGCCTGTGCTTCGGGGTTGATCGGGCGCAGCTGCGGGCCGCCGCCGACCAGCCGGTCCAGTACCGAATTCGACAGGTAGCTGTCGCGCGACGCGCCGTTGTTGATGTTGGAATTCGGCGCGAATGTGAACGACAGATAGGTTTGCCATGGGTTGCGCTGCTGGACGTATTTGAAATCCCGTGCCGCGCGCCGGGCGTGTCCGGGCGAAGGGGCAACCTGCCGTGCCCGGCGCAGCCAAAGCTGCGCCCGCGTCCGCTTTCCGTCAGAGGCCAGAGCCTGCGCCATCAGCAGTGCCGCGTTGAATTTCGCGGTGTCGGTGGCTGCATGGGTCCATCCGCTGCGCGCCGCGGCCTGTGCCGCGGCGAAATCGCCCTGACTGCGCAGGGCGTGGGCGCGGATCAGATGTGCGGTCACATCGGCCGGATCACGCAGCAGCAGCGCATCGGCAAGGGTAATCGCCTGCTGCGTATTGCCGTTCTGGAGCGACAGCCTTGCGGCCTCGACCACCTGTTCGGCGCTCAGGCGCAGGGGGGCGCTGCCCTCGGCAAGGGCCCCGGAGGCAAAAGCAACGGGCGCCGCAGCCATCGCTGCAACGCCCATCAGGTATCTCAATCGCCAGAACGCGCGAGTGCTCATGGCTGGACGGCTGGATCCCGGTACACGATGAACCCGCCGGTGTCGCGGCTCTGCACGTCGCCGCCCGAGCTTTCCAGAACGAAGACGCCGACGATTTCATCGGGGTCGGTGCCCGACACGATGGCATAGAACTTGCCTTCTTCGAACGCCGAGGAGCTTCCGGGCACCTGGCTTTGGATGTCGACGATCAGATCGCCGTTGTTGTCCAGCACATCCGGTCCCACCTCGAACACCGCATCGGGGATCGCCGTGACGTCCTCGCCGATCTCGGCTGCCACCTGCGAGGTGATGTCGTTCCCGTTCAAATCCAGCACTCGGCGATTGAAGATGCGGCCCTTGACCCCATCACCGCGGATCGACGCGCCATCGTTGAAGTCTTCAAAGTCGATGTCCACCTCTACGTCTGCCGTGGTGTATTGCAGTCCGGTCTGACTGTTGAAGTCGCGCAGACCGGCCGATTTACCCTGGAATGTCGCCTGAAGACTGGTTGGCAATGTTACATTCGTGTCGCGTTGGTAGATGAAGCCGCCAAAGCCGTAATTGACATAGCTGCCCGTCCGAACGATCGCGAATTGCGTCGTGGGAATGGACGTCTCCGTGCCATCGGTGCTGGTTGTGCGGTTGCGGCTGACACCATAGATCGCGCGATAGACGAACTGTGTCACCAGGTCGCCCGACACCGGATCAACCGCCGTCTGCGGACCCTCGTAGACGGCGAATTCGCCTTCGTTGAGGCTGCTTACCGCGGTCCCGCGCTGATACGCGCGGTCGCCGTCGAACGCCAGGTTGTCGACCGAGAATGAATCATCCGCGCTGTTGTAGGTAATGCCCGTCGCCGAGCCGTTGCCAGCCGTCACGGTGCCAGTGGTCCCCTGCGCTTCGGAGCGGAACAGTGAGTTGTCCGGGGACGGGGATATCGTGCCCGGAGGGACGCCGTCGCGGCTGATTCCCGTGCCCTCGCCCTCGCCATCGCCCGTGGTCCCGCCATCGGTCTGCGTATCGCTCGTGTCGCCCTCTTCGAATGGATTTCCGCCGCTACAGGCGGACAATCCGGCAATCAGCACGAGGCCGATGATAATATTTTTCATGGGGTCTGCCCTCAAAAGCATTGCTTATCATTTTGTGAAACAATCGCCGTCCGCCTCCCTGCTTGTCAACGCTGCCCTGCGCAAGCGGGCAAATAACCCACCGACCATGGCCCAAAAACCATACCGCGCGGACGCCCGTGGCACCGGCAACTTGTTGTGGTTCCGATACCGCCATCCGCCAGATATAGTGACAGGCGAATCCCATCCCCCCTGTCGCCGAGGACACACCATGCCGATCAGCCCAGACCAGAAAGCCGAAATCGACGCCCTGCGCAGCCAGACCCGCCCAACCCTGCGTGCGGTCTCCGAGGGCATGGAAAGCCACCTCTACAAAGCATACGACGTGCTTGATCATGGCTTCATCCGCGTCATCGACTACATGGGCGACGACGCCGCCATCTGCCAGGCCGCGCGCGTCAGCTATGGCCGCGGCACCAAGACCGTCCAGAACGACGAAGGCCTTATCCGCTATCTCATGCGCCACTGGCACTCCACCCCGTTCGAGATGTGCGAGATCAAGCTTCACGTCAAACTGCCCGTCTTCGTCGCACGCCAGTGGATCCGCCACCGCACCGCCAACGTCAACGAATACTCGGCCCGCTATTCGATCCTCGACCGCGAATTCTATATCCCCGCGCCTGAACACATCAACGCCCAGTCGGTCGTCAACAACCAGGGCCGCGGTGGCGTGCTCGAAGGCGACGAGGCCGCCCGCGTGCTGGAAATCCTCAAATCTGACAGCACCCGCGCCTATGACCACTACCAGTCCATGATCGCCACCGAAGGCCCCGACGGCCAGCCCCAGGACGGCCTCGCCCGTGAACTCGCCCGCATGAACTTGCCCGCCAACATCTACACCCAGTGGTACTGGAAGGTGGACCTGCACAACCTCTTCCACTTCCTGCGCCTGCGCGCGGATTCCCACGCCCAATACGAGATCCGCGTCTACGCCGACGCCATTTGCAAAGTCGTTGCCGACTGGGTGCCAGCGGCCTACGGCGCGTTCGAAGACTACCGCCTGGGCGGCGCCACGCTGTCCGGCAAGGCGCTGGACTGCGTGCGGCGGATGCTCAAGGGCGAA
>JBFFQZ010000063.1:0-11798 GCA_041573235.1 Sulfitobacter sp.
AACCGCGCGAGCGGAGCGGCGTGCAGGCCGTGGCAGGTGATCTCCTCCATCCGCCAGCCGAGCGCCGAGGCGGCCAGCGTGAAGGTCGATGGCGCCGGATAGGCACGCCATTCCCCCGGTGCAAGATCGGACACGAGGCTGCCACCCGCGCCGTGCCAGAACGGATCGCCGGAGGCGAGAACGGCTGTCGGCCGCCCACGCCGGGCCAGCACCGGCGCGGTGGAAAACGGCACCGGCCACGGGTGGCCACGCTCGCCAACCTGCGCAAGCTCAATGTGTCGCGGCCCGCCAAACACCGCGTCGGCCTCATCCAGCGCCGCGCGGCTTGCGGGGGACAGCCCGTCCAAGCTATCTTCGTTCAGACCGATAATGCTGAGCCAGGGATCACCCATCATGCGCGTCCTTCTTCTGGGTGGCACCACCGAGGCCAGCCAATTGGCCCAGGCCCTGCATTCCGCCGGAACAGAGACTGTTTTTTCCTATGCGGGACGCACCAACGCCCCCGTGGCGCAACCTGTACCGACGCGGGTCGGCGGGTTTGGCGGGGTGGCTGGGCTGGCTGATTATCTCGACCGTGCGGCGATCACGCATGTCGTCGATGCGACCCATCCCTTTGCCGCCCAGATGTCCCGGAATGCGCACCACGCATGCGCCGCGCGCGGGCGGCCTTTGATCCGTCTTGAGCGGCCCGCCTGGATGCCTCGGAAGGGCGATGACTGGACCGACGTTCCGGATATCGAGAGCGCTGTTGACGCCCTGCCCCACGAGCCTGCCCGCGTGTTTCTTGCGATCGGGCGCATGCATGTCGATCTTTTTTCGCGCGCGCCGCAGCATCACTACCTGTTGCGTCTTGTAGATCCGCCGCAAACACCCGTTGCCCTGCCCCGCAACAGCGTTGTGATCGCCCGCGGACCTTTTTACGAGGCAGGCGACCGCGCCCTTCTGGACGCCCATGGGATCAGCCATGTGGTTGCCAAGAATGCAGGTGGGCGCGGCGCGGTCGCCAAGATCGACGCCGCCCGTGCGCTGGGACTGCGCCTTGTGATGATCGCGCGGCCCGAACTGCCGGAGGCGGCCATTGCCCCCGACACAGAGACTGTTTTGCGCTGGCTGGATCATGGCGCGGAGCGGGGCGTATAGACATGCTCGCCCACCCGCCGGGTCGCGGAATTGCCCACCAGAACAACGGTGCGCATATCGGCCATCTCTTCCGTGGCGTCGGCCAGTGTGGTGGTGTTCAGGGTCTGATCAGGATGGCTGACGTTGCGGGCAAAGATGATCAGCCGGTCCGGCCCGCATTCTTCGCGCAGGATCCGCAGGGCATCGCCGAACTGATGCGGGCGCGACCGTGACCTCGGGTTGTAGAATGCCATCGCGAAATCCGCGCGCGCGGCCATGCGCAGGCGGTGTTCGACGGTGGCCCAGGGTTTGAGATTGTCACTGAGGTTGATGGCACAGAAATCATGGCCCAGCGGCGCACCGGCGGCAGCAGCTGCAGCCAGCATGGCGGTGATGCCCGGCATCACGGTGATCTGCACATCGGCAAAATGCGGCTGCGCCTCGAGCGCCTCGAACACCGCCGAGGCCATGGCAAAGACGCCCGGATCTCCCGACGACACCACCACGACGCGCGCGCCCTCATGCGCGAGGGTCAGGGCGTGGGTGGCGCGGTCGATCTCGACCCGGTTGTCGGAGGCATGCAGGGTCAGCCCCGCGCGGGGTGCCACCCGTTTGACATAGGGGATATAGCCGATGACATCGGTGGCTTGCGCGAGTGCTGCGCGGACCTCGGGCGTGACAAGGGTTTCACGTCCGGGGCCAAGGCCCACGATGGCGACATGGCCGGTCACGCCTCGGCCTCGGGGCGGCGACCCTGCCCATGCACGAGAACGATCGCGAAATAGGGACAATCGTCATCGGCCACATCCGCCAGACGCGCGATCCGCTCGCCCGGCATGGTGCCCTTTTCAACCAGCCACGCATCTTCGATCCGCCCGGTCGCGGCCAGCGCGCGGCGCACGCAGGGCAGGTTGCGCCCGGTTTTCATGATCACCAGCGCGTCGGAGCGCTGCATGTGGGTGATCAGATCCGCTTCGGGCAGCGTGCCCATCAGCACGCTCATCACATCGTCGCCCCAGGTGAACGGCATGTCGAGACTGTTCCAGCAGCCGACCATGCCGGGAATCGCAGGCAGCACCTCGACCTCGGCGCGGCCCTGAAGGCGGGTGTGCAGATGCATGAACGAGCCATAAAAGAACGGATCGCCCTCACAGAGCACGACCACTTCATTGTCCCGCGCCAACGCCTCGAGCCGATCCGCCCATTCCGCATAGAAATCCACCATCATCTGGCGATATTCCGGCGAGCCGAAGTGCAGTTCGGTCGTGACGGGGTATTCCATCGGGTATTCGACCACATCCGCGCGCAGCATGTCCCGCACGATGGTGCGGGCCTGTCCGGGGCGGCCTTTCTTTCGGAAATAGGCAAGATGTTTCGCCCCGCGAATGACGCGGTCGGATTTGACACTCATCAGTTCCGGGTCGCCGGGGCCGAGCCCTGCGCAGATCACTTTGCCCATCGTCATTCCACCCTGCTGGCGAGCGCGTTGACGGCGGCCACCGTGATCGCCGAGCCACCAAGCCGTCCGCGCACGATCATCGACGGCACCGGCGGGGCGGCCATCAGCGCGTCCTTGCTTTCTGCGGCGCCAATGAACCCCACGGGGCAGCCTATGATGGCAGCGGGACGCGGGCAATCGGGGTCCTCGAGCATGTTGAGCAGGTGAAACAGCGCGGTGGGCGCGTTGCCGATGGCCACGACGCTGCCTGCCAGATGCGGGCGCCACAGTTCAAGCGCGGCAGCAGAGCGGGTGTTGGACATCGCCTTGGCCATGTCGGGGACGGCGGGGTCGCGCAGGGTGCAGATCACCTCGTTCTCGCGCGGCAGGCGTTTGCGGGTGATGCCCTCGCTGACCATGTAGGCGTCGCAGAGGATCGGCGCGCCATCTTCAAGCGCGGCACGGGCAGCGATGGCCATGCCCGGCGTGAAAGCGACATGCGCCTCAAGCCCGACCATGCCTGCGGCGTGGATCATGCGCACGGCGACGATTTCCTCTTCCGGGGTGAAACGGGCGAGGTCGGCCTCGGCACGGATCGTGGCAAAGGACTGGCGGTATATCTCGGCGCCGTCGGTGATATAGCTGTGGGGCATGTCAGATGTGTTCTTTCACTGCGTCGGGGGAGAGGCCGGTCTGCGCCGGAGTGTCGGCGGCGGTGCCGTCACGGATCAGGTCATAGCCGACCGGTGTGGCGGTCAGGGTCAGGGGCGCGCGGCGTGGATGGGCACAGCCCTTCGTGCAACCCGAAATGTGCAGTCTTTGCATCGGACCCAGATGCGGGCCGAGCGCGCGACCCAGGGGACGGGTGTCGGCATGGGCCTGCGCGCAGCCGGGCGCGCCCGTGCAGGCGGTGATGCGCAGCATCGGATCTGCGGGATCGGTCAGGATGCCATCAATCTCGGGCAGCCGCCGGGCGCTTTCCACCAACAACAGCCGCCACGGCGTCAGGCGCAGCCCGCCATGTTTGGCCAGCGACGATAGCGTCTCGACCCTCATCTGGCCAAAGGCCAGCCCGACAAGTGCGCCATTCGGGGTGAATCCCGGTTCAGGCCGGTAATCGCCCTGTTGGCGAGGGACGAAATGCCCTTCGGGCCTGATGTCGGTCTCTGCAAGCAGCGCCTTCATCCGCGCGGCCTTTACGCGGTGTTGCGTGAACCAGCGGGCCAGCGCCATCGCCTCAGGCACTGCGGTTTCCATGCTGACGGGTTTACCGACATCCATCCCGTCCGCCACCAGGATCAGCCCGCCACCCGCGTCACACTCCAGCCGGATGTCTGCGGAGGCGTCTTGCAGCACGGGCCTTGGCCCGGTGTCCACGGCAAAGCCGAATTTGCCCGGCAGATCGGGCGCATCCGGCTGCGCCAGCGCGGCGGTCAATTCGGCACTCAGCGCCTCCGTGTCGTCGCCCGGACTCCAGAAGGGGGTGACGATGATATTGCGGAGGCTTTCGATCCGGGGCGTGTCATCGATCAGGCCCAGGGCACGCAACCCTTCGATCAGGGGGCGGTGGCCGCTTTCGGACACGCCGCGGATCTGGATGTTGGCGCGGTTCGACAGGTCGATCCGCCCGTTGCCATGCGCGGCGGCCAGCGACGCGATGCCATCCGCCTGCGCACGCGGGAGCCGCCCGCCGTAGGGGCGCACGCGCACGACCAGCCCGTCTCCGGACATCATGGGGCGCAGGGCGCCGGGGCACCATCCCTTGACCTGCGGGCCGCTCATTCCGCCGCCTCCATCGCGGCCGAGATCGAATTGCGCCGGGTGATCCACAGGCCCGCGTCGCGCAGCGCGGCAAAGCGGTTGCGCATCTCCTCGAGCGCCCTTGGGTTTTCGGCCTGCATGAAGCTGACCAGATCGTCCCGCCCCAGCGTGGCGTCATAATAGAGGTCGAACAGATGCGCAGGCACGTGACGGGTCAGATGGGCAAAGGCCGCGAGGTTGTCAAGGGTCGCCGCGATCTCGGCCGCGCCGCGAAAGCCGTGGCGCATCATGCCGTTGGCCCAGCCGGGGTTGGCGGCGCGGGCGCGGACCACCCGCGCGATCTCTTCGGGCATCGTGCGGGCGCGGGGCGCGCCCAGACGGGTGCTGTCGACGTGATACATCGCGGGTTCCGGCGCGCCGAGATGTGCCATGGCCGCGGCAAATCCGCCTTCGTGGGTGGCATAATCAGACGCCAGCAGGATGTCCGTCTCGGTCAAGTCCTGCACATGGGCAAAGCCGTCGGCCTGCCTCAGCCGTGCCTCCAGTCCCGCGCGGTCGTGCTGCGCCGCGCCCTTGGCATCCAGCGCCCATTCAGAGCCTTTCAGCCACGCCTCGCCTGCCGCCGCGCGGCCCTGCGGCGTGTAATCCTGAAGCGCGCTTTCCATGTTCATGCCGTAAAGCCCCGGTTTAGGGCCGAAAACGCGGTGTGCGGCATGTTTGTAGGGGTTCATGTCGTCCGCCTCTTGGCGGGCGGCAAGCGCCTCGGTGCCTGCTTCGAACAAGCCGGCCAGACCCGGAAAGATATCCCGGAAAAGCCCCGAAATCCGAAGGGTCACGTCGATGCGCGGCCGGTCCAGCAGGGTCAGCGGCAGGATCTCGTAACCCGACACACGCTCTGACCCTTCATCCCATGTCGGCGCGAGGCCCGCGAGGTGCATGGCCATCGCGACTTCCTCGCCGGCGGTGCGCATGGTGGCAGAGCCCCACAGATCCACGATCAGCCCGCGCGGCCAGTCGCCATTGTCCTGAAGGTGGCGGCGCAGCAGTTCTTCGGCGAGCTTCACCCCCTGTGCGTGGGCGGCACGCGACGGCACGGCACGGGGGTCGACGGAATAGAGGTTGCGCCCGGTCGGCAGAACATCAGTGCGCCCCCGATAGGGAGAACCGGAAGGCCCGGACGCGACCCGCGCGCCGCTCAGCGCCGCGAGCAGCCCGTGGTTTTCGCCCTCGGCAGTGCCGAAAACATGCAGTCCGTCGCCATATTGGCTTTCCTTGATGTCACAGACGAAGCGGTCGATGCGGGTGATCGCCTCGGCTTCGGAGGCATCGGCAGCCAGGCCAAGGTCCTGTTCGACACCCGCCGCCTGCGCCTCGTCCCGGATTGTCGCGACAAGGCGGTCGCGCCGCGCGGGGTCGAGCCCGTCGGCGGTGGAGTATTCATCCAGAAGCCGCTCCAGCCGCAGCAGCGCCTGCGGCGTTTCAGAGGCGGCCATGGGTGGTGGCACATGGCCCAGCGTGACCGCACCGATGCGCCGTTTGGCTTGTGCGGCTTCGCCCGGATCGTTGACGATGAACGGATAGATCACCGGCAGATCACCAATCAAAGCTTCGGGCCAGCAGTCATCCGACAGCGCGACCGCCTTGCCCGGCAGCCATTCGAGCGTGCCGTGGGCGCCGATATGGACCAGCGCATGATGCCCCTGCGCGCGCAACCAGAGATAGAACGCGACGTAGGAATGGCGCGGGACGCGGGCCAGATCGTGATAATCGGTGTCCCGCGCGGCAATCGCCCCGCGCTCGGGTTGCAGCGCCACAAGGGCATTGCCGCAGCTTTGCGCCGGAAAGTGAAAGGCGCCGTCGCGCACCATCGGATCGTCCCCGACCGCGCCCCAGGCGGTGTGCAGATCGGCCCGCAGCGCCTGGGGAAGGGTCTCCAATGCGGCGAAATAGGCCTCGAGCGGCCAGGTGATGTGGCTGTGGGAAAGCGTCTTGCCAAAGCCCAGCGCCGGGGTGACGCGATAGCCCGCGTGGGCCAACGTCAGCAGCATGTCCTCGGCGCTGGCCAGCGCGTCGAGGCCGACCGCATGGGCGATCTGGTCGTCGCGGCCCGGATAGGTGGACAGGACCATTGCAATCCTGCGCGCGTCCGCCGGGGTTTTGGCCAGCCGGTACCAGCCCACGATCCGGTCCACCACCGCATCGATCCGCTGCGCGTGGGCGCGGTGCGAAAAGCGCGAATATTGCAGGTCCGGGTCTTTTTTCTCAGGCGCCTTGAAGCTGACGACGCCGGTAAAGAGGCGGCCATCGACCTCTGGCAGGACCACGTGCATCGCCAGATCCGCAGGCGACAGGCCGCGTTCACTGTCGGCCCAGTCCTTTTTCCGCGCGGTGGAGAGGGCGACCTGGAACACCGGGCACCCCGGTGCGTCGAGCGGCGAGGCGCCGTCGCTGCCGCGCCCGGAAAAGGCCGTAGCGTTGACGATGGCGACCGGGCCCAGCTGCTTGAGCGCGGCAGGCAGGAAATCGCGTGCAACGGGCGCTTTCAGCGAGGGCGCGAAAAGGCCGATCACGCTGAAGCCGCGGTCCCGCAGGGCGCGGATCAGCGCATCCACCGGCGCCGTGTCCGCCGCGGTCAGATAGCTGCGATAGAAGGTGACGGCGATGGTGTCGCCCGCCGTGTCGACAAAGGGCAGAACCCCTTTGTCAGGGTCGTAAAAGCCGCAATCGGGCACGGTCTTTGCGCCAAGCACCGGCCCCGCATATAGGCCCGCCGCCAGCGCCATCTGCGCAAGCGCCGCCTGTGCCGCGACCGCGCCGCCCGCGTCACACAGGTGTTGCAGGCGCCGCAGGGTGGAAACGGGCAGCGTCGAATGGGCATCCAGCGCGGGGTCTTCGCGGCCATCGGCGGGCAACACGGCAAGGGCGATGCCGTTGCGGCGGGCGAAATCCTGCACCTGCATGATGCCGTAGGGCCAATAGTTTTCCCCGCCGATCAGACGGATCAGAATGCCTTTGGCCCCGGTCAGGGTTTGTTCGACATAATTATCCACCGACGCGGGGTGCCGCAGCGCGGTCAGGTTGCACAGGCGCAACGAGGGCAGGTTGCCCTCTGCCCCGCCCGCGCGGTGCCAGCCTGCCGCGAAAGCGCCTAGATCACTGTCCGAAAACGAGAGCACCACCAGATCGGCGGGCGTCTGGCCCGGATCGAAAGGGGTCTCGGTATCTTCCAGCCCGTGGCTTTCGCGAAAGACGACATGCATGGGTTACGCACCCAGCGCCGCTTGAATGGCCTTGGCGTCGATGTGATCGTGTTCGGCGATCACCACAAGCGCGCCCGAACGCGGGGCGGTGCCCCAAGGGCGGTCGAACTGGTGCCGGACCCGGGCACCAACGGCCTGTACCAGCAGGCGCATCGGTTTGCCCGCAACGGCGACATAGCCCTTGACCCGAAGGATGTGCTGTTCGGTGGCCAGCTTCTCGATGGCTTTGACCAGCGCGTCGACATCGTCCACTTCCGGCATCGGCACGACGATGGTGTCGAAATCGTCGTGTTCATGGTCGTCGTGTCCATCGTGGTGCGAGGGGCGCGCGTGCAGATCGTCTTCGGCCTTGGCATCCAGCCCGAGCACCACGTTTGGATCGATGACGCCTTCGGTCATTTCAAGGATCGGAATGCTGCGTGGACTTTCCGCCTCGATCACCGCGCGGGCCCTGGCAAGGCCGTCGGGACCGGCCAGGTCCGCCTTGGACATCAGGACAATGTCGGCGCAGGAAATCTGGTCTTCGAACACTTCGGACAGGGGCGTTTCGTGGTCGATGCTGTCGTCCGCCAGACGCTGGGCGTCCACCGCGGCCACATCGGCGGCAAAGGTGCCTGCGGCGACGGCTTCGGCATCGGCCAGCGCGATCACGCCGTCTACGGTGATCTTCGACCGGATCGCGGGCCAGTCGAACGCCTTGAGCAGGGGTTTGGGCAGGGCAAGGCCGGAGGTTTCGATCAGGATGTGGTCGGGGCGGACCGGCAGGGCCATCAGCGCCTCGATCGTCGGGATGAAGTCATCGGCCACGGTGCAGCAGATACAGCCGTTGGCCAGCTCGACTATGTTTTCCTCGGGGCAGTCGGGGATCGCACAGGAACGCAGGATGTCGCCGTCCACGCCCATGGTGCCGAATTCATTGACCAGCACGGCAAGACGGCGGCCCTTGCTTTGGGTCATCAGGTGACGGATCAGCGTCGTCTTGCCCGAGCCGAGAAAGCCGGTGATGACGGTGACAGGAATTTTCGACAGGTCGCTCATTCGGCAGCCTCCAGTGGGAGTTTCAGGGCGGGTATGCGCGCAAGGCTTTGCTTGCGAAAGATCACCGGACGTTCGCGCCAGGGCACAAGCCCGTCGTCGGTGGCGGCATAGGCAGCTGCACCGGCCAGGATCTCGGGCGCATCTTCGGGGGTCATGTGGCCATAGACGTAGCTCCATTTGCCCGGCTCCGACAGAGCGACGGCCGCGCCAGCCTTGCAGGCGGACAGGCATTCGACGCCCACAATCCGCACGCCCTCGGGCACGGCCGCGGCCTCGAGCGCACGCTGAAGCCGGGCGCCCGGACGCTCGCGGTCATCCTCGACCGCTTCGCCCGCCTTGCAGGTGGTGCAGACATAGAGTGTCGCTGTCATGCTGTTGGCTCCTTTGGGGCAATGTCTAGCGGAAAAAGAAAGGCGCAGAAAGCGGTCACGCTACTCGACCTTCAGGGTTTTGGTGGCGCTGATCGCAGCGCCGTTCACAGCGAGCGGGCGGTGGTCGTTCGTGGTCAGCGAGACCGTGACCTCTACCTCTCCCGAAGGGAGATGATCAAGGTGCAGCCAGGGGCCGTAAAGGCGGGCCAGCTTGACACCATTCACATAGACATGCGCGTGGCCCTGACCCGCCTGATGCGCATGGCCCGCCGCGTGTGGCGCAAAGGTGAAGCCATTGGTCGTCACGTGAAGGTTATGGCCCGCCACCGGATCCACAAGAACCTCGAGCGCAAGCGTCGGGGCGGTGGCCGGATCAAGCTGCACCGCTTGATCGTGCGCCACGGCGTGATCGCCCGTTGCCGCGCCATGGTGGGCGGGGTCGGCATGGTCATGGCCGCCCAGCGTGATGCCATTTGCGGCGGCAAAGACGAATCCCCCCGTGGCGCCGAAGGTCACGCCGATGAGGAAAAGGGCAAGAGTTCTCATGGCGCTCCCCGGGTTCAGGCGCTGCGGCGTTGCTCTTTGTCGAGGAAATATGCCGCGCAGCAGCCCACGAGCATCCATGACACCAGCCCGACGCCAAAGGCGCGCGCGGCAAAGAGCGCTGCGAGCTCCGGCGCGACCGGGCTGGCGAAGCTATCCGGCATGGGGGCGCCGATCAGATGCGGAGCAACGAGCAGAATGACCGCCGCACCCCACATCGCCCAGTTGCGTCCGAACGCCAGAAGCCACAGCGCCGTGCCCGTGACGGCAACGGTCGCGAACCACCAGATCTGGCGCGCATCCACAGCGGCAGCCGCGGCGCCGGGCACCTCGGGCGCCAGCGAAAAGCCGGGCGCGAAATGCGCGGCGACGAAACCTGCCGCACCCCAGATCAGGCCCGTGCGGGGGGTGATCGTGGCCCCGCGTTCTTCGGCAACCAGCATCAGCGCGACCATCATCAGCGCGTAGCCTGTGTAGGTAAGCATGGTGAACACGATGCTGAGCAGATCGCGCACCGGATCGAACCCCGGAAGTTCAGGGCTGGCGGAAACGGCGGCGGCGCCAAAGTGAACCAGCTGACCGCTTTCATAAAGTTCCGCGTGCAGCAGAACGGGCTGTACGAAGACAAGCTGCAATATCCCCGCGATAAGGCCGGCGGCGGCGCCGGCAAAAAGGCCGCTGATAAGAAGTCTGGAAAGCATGGTATCGGTCCTCTGCCCGTTCTGGTCGCCGCACGGCACGCGATACGTCGCGGTCATGCGGGGGCGCTCGGGCGCGAAAAATTGAAAGCGGTCCACGCGCACAAGAATGTGCGGCGCGCATACGCGTCATGGCAGGCGTGATGCATCAGCGGCTTTGTCGGAGACCCGGACGGGTATTCAACGAACAGCTTTCGGGTTGCCTGCATGACATTGCCCGTCGTTCCCCCGGATTTTCAGAGAGTCAGACGATGGCAACCGGTGCCAACCTCAGTGGCAGGGAAAGCCGGTCGCGTGGCGCATGTCGTGGGCCGCGTCGTGCAGCGTGTTGGCCTGCAGGTGGCCCGTCATTGTGACCATTGCGATCCCGAGAACGAGCGCGAACAGCGCGGGAAGGGCTGCGGACCGGCTGGCGACGACTGCTTTGACTTGCGATTTCATATTCTTCTCCTCGTCGTCACACCCGACGACATGATTTCTTTTTCTGCGCCTGGCAGGTCTCCTGGCTCGCGGGTCGTGGCCTTTGCCCGCCTTCCCTGCCCTTTTGGGGGCAAGTGGCAATATGGGCGTCGGCTCACCGCTTACAGTCGCGGGGGCGGCTTCAGCACGGGGAACGTCCCCTCCTGAATTCCCTTTTCAGTCCCCAAAAGGACACCAAGCAGTTTCAGTTATGCGGATTCCGCATTGCAGCGCAAGACATTTCCCCCGGGATCGCGGTTTTACGCTGTTGCCATCTGGCGTTTATTCCATTCCCGACACATCATGCGCCGATGAAGACAGATCGCACCTTTACGGCCATTGCGCTGATGCTCATGGCGCTGACGCTTTTCGATGCGATGGGCCTGATTATCAAACATCTTTCGCCCCGTTATTCGGCGGCAGAGCTGTCGGCATGGCGCAATGTGTTCGGGCTGATTCCGTCGTTGCTGGTGCTGTACTCGTCGAAGGACTGGCGCGAGAAGGGCCGGATCTGGAAGCTTCGGCAGTGGCGGCTGGCCCTGTCGCGTGGCGTGATCCTGACATTCGCGCAGTTCTCATTCTACCTTTCGCTTGGGATCCTGAGCTTTGCCACCGCCGCTACGATCACCTACGCAAACGGGCTGTTTGCTGTCGCGCTTGCCGTGCCATTGCTGGGCGAAAATGTCGGACGGCTGCGCTGGAGCGCGGTCGTGGTGGGATTTGTCGGCGTGATCTGGATTGTGCGGCCCGGGTCGGATGCGTTTTCCTGGGCGGCCCTGCTGCCACTGGGCGCGGCGGCCTGTTACGCGCTGGTCGGCGTGACGGCCCGCATGCTGGACGACGATGTGCCGGCGCCGCTGATCAACCTCTATTCCAGCGTGGTGGCGCTCGTCGGAGCGATCCTCCTGGCGCTCATGACCGGTGGGTTCACGCCGCTGGAGCGGATCGAGGATCTGTGGTGGATCGTGGCGATGGGCGGCTTTGGCGGCTCAGCGGTATTGTTGCTGATCATGTCATACCGAATGACGGAGCAGAGCAATCTGGCACCTTTCAACTACTTCGGCATCCCCCTGGCCTTTGTTCTGGGCTGGTTCTTCTTTGGCGAAGCGCC